>NZ_WNXE01000325.1:0-2166 GCF_010993615.1 Arhodomonas sp. KWT
TACATCGGTATCGCGATCTGGGCGCGGGCGGGAAGCACGAGCGAGTACTACACCGCCGGACGGGGCGTTAACCCCGTCGCCAACGGCATGGCCACCGCGGCGGACTGGATGTCCGCGGCCTCGTTCATCTCCATGGCGGGGCTGATCGCCTTCATGGGCTATGACGCCTCCGTCTACCTGCTCGGCTGGACCGGCGGCTACGTGCTGCTGGCGATGCTGCTGGCGCCGTACCTGCGCAAGTTCGGCAAGTTCACGGTGCCGGAGTTCATCGGCGACCGCTTCTACTCCAAGACCGCCCGCATCATCGCCGTGGTCTGCCTCATCGTGGCCTCGCTGACCTACGTCATCGGCCAGATGAAGGGCATCGGCGTGGCGTTCTCGCGGTTCCTGGAGACCGACTACGCCACCGGCCTGCTCATCGGCATGGCGATCGTGTTCTTCTACGCGGTCATCGGCGGCATGAAGGGCATCACCTACACGCAGATCGCGCAGTACGTGGTGCTGATCTTCGCCTACACCGTGCCCGCGGTGTTCATCTCCCTGCAGCTCACCGGCAACCCCCTGCCCCAGCTCGGCCTCGGCGGGTCGCTGGAGGTCGGCGGCGCCCAGGGCCAGCACCTGCTGAGCACACTGGACCAGATACTCGTCGACCTCGGGTTCGACCGGTACACGGCCATGCAGGAAGGCAACACCTTCAACATGATGATGCTGGCCATGTCGCTGATGATCGGCACCGCCGGTCTGCCCCACGTCATCGTGCGCTTCTTCACCGTCCCGCGGGTGCGTGACGCACGCAAGTCCGCCGGCTGGGCGCTGGTGTTCATCGCGATCCTCTACACCACGGCCCCGGCGGTGGGCGCGATGTCCTACTACAACCTGATCAACACGGTGAAGGACGGCACACCGACCCAGGTCGAGGCCAGCCTGCCCTACGAGCAGCGGCCCCAGTGGTTCAAGAACTGGGAGCAGACCGGTCTGCTGAGCTGGGACGACAAGAACGGCGACGGGCAGATCCAGTACTACAACGCCGACAACCCGGCGTTCTCCAGCGAGGCCGAGCAGCTCGGCTGGCAGGGCAACGAGCTCACCGTCGACCGCGACATCATGGTCATGGCCAACCCGGAGATCGCCAATCTGCCCAACTGGGTGATCGCGCTGGTGGTCGCCGGCGGTCTCGCCGCGGCACTGTCCACGGCGGCCGGCCTGCTCATGGCCATCTCCTCGGCGGTCTCCCACGACCTCATCAAGGGCGTGTTCAACCCTCGCATCAGCGAGAAGGGCGAACTGCTCTCGGCACGGCTGTCCATGGCCGGCGCGGTCCTGGTGGCCGGTTACCTAGGCCTCAACCCACCGGGCTTCGCCGCCCAGGTGGTGGCACTGGCCTTCGGCCTCGCCGCCTCCTCGCTGTTCCCGGTGCTCATGCTCGGTATCTTCAACAAGCGCATGAACAGCGCCGGTGCCATGACGGGCATGATCGTGGGCCTGACCACCACGCTGGTGTACATCTTCACGTACAAGGGCTGGTTCTTCGTGCCGGGCACCAACATGCTGCCCAACACCGCGGAACACTGGCTCCTGGGCATCCAGCCGGAGTCCTTCGGGGCGCTCGGCGCGCTGCTCAACGTGATCGCCGCCGCGCTGGTCTCCCGTGTGACGGCCCCGCCGCCGGAGCACATCCAGCAGCTCGTCGAGGACGTCCGCGTCCCCCGCGGCGCGGGTGGGGCCACCGGCCACTGAGCCGGCAGCCCACGACGACAGCGACGAAAGGGCCCTGCGGGGCCCTTTCTCTTTGTGGTGACCAAATAGGTGGAAGCTGCGGCCGTGCCCGATGCACTTGCCTGGCCGGCTCCCCGCAGGCGCCACTCTCCAGCCCGGCGACGGTCGATTGCCTTCGAGCGATCGCTTCACGGCATATTCGGCTGGGATGTCGGCTGCCGGGAGCAGCCGACCTACAGCAGAGGCTGAACCGCCGCGGTGGAATCCAACGGCCCCCGGGGCGATGTCGGAGACGGGAAGGCGCTGCCCGGGACGCTGGGGGCGCGGGGCCCTCCGGAACAGGCCCTAGAGCTGGAAGCGCACCGCGAGCCGGCGCTGGATATCCCGGCCCTGCCGCAGGGCCTCGCGGAGTACGCGCTGGTCCAGCGGGTTGAGCTCCCCCGGCGCCAC
>NZ_WNXE01000326.1:0-2164 GCF_010993615.1 Arhodomonas sp. KWT
GTGCAGACCATGCAGGTCCAGGCCGGCGAGGTCTTCATCTCGCTGCTCGCCAACGAGGACCCGATCTTCGCGGTGGATTCCATCCCGTTCCTCGCCACCAGCTACGATGACGCCGAGCAGCTGTGGGACGCCTCCCGGGACGCGATCGAGTCCCGCCTCGCGGACGACGGCATCCAGCTGCTCTACGCCGTACCCTGGCCCGCGCAGGGGCTGTACACGTCCCGCGAGGTGAACGGCGTCGACGACCTCGAGGGCCTGAAGTTCCGGGCGTACAACGCGACCACCTCGCGACTGGCGGAGCTCACCGGCATGGTGCCGACCCAGGTCGAAGTGCCGGACATCCCCCAGGCCTTCGCCACCGGCATCGTCGAGGCCATGATCACCTCGCCGTCCACCGGCGCCAACTCCAAGGCCTGGGACTTCGTCGACCGCTTCTACGACATCCAGGCGTGGCTGCCCAAGAACATGGTCATCGTCAACCGGCGCGCCTTCGACGCCCTCGACGAGGAGACCCGCCAGGCCGTGCTCGACGCCGCCGCCGAGGCCGAGAAACGCGGCTGGGAGATGAGCCGCAAGGAGGCCGCGGCCAAGAAGGCGGTCCTCGAGGACAACGGCATGCAGGTGCTCGACCCCTCCCAGGCCCTCATGGACGGGCTCACCGACGTCGGCCGGACCATGACCGACGAGTGGCTCGAGAAGACCGGCGAGGACGGCCAGGCCATCATCGAGGCCTACCGGCAGTGACGGCGGCGTCCGCAACGGCCGCCGCCTGAGCGATGCGGCGGCTGCTCGACGCCCTCTACCTGGTGAGCGGCGTGGCCGGGGCGGTGTGCCTCGCCGCCATCGGCGTGCTCGTGCTCGCCCAGACGGCGGGCCGGCTCGTTGGCGTGGTCGTGCCCTCGGCCAACGAGCTCGCCGGCTTCTGCGTCGCCGCCTCGGCGTTCCTCGCCCTGGCCCACACCCTCAACCACGGCGGCCACATCCGGGTGCGCGTGGTGCTCGAACACCTCGGCGGACGCGCGGGCCGGGCGGTCGAGGCCGCCGCCCTGGTGGTGGCGCTGGCAATGAGCGCCTACGCGAGCTGGTGGGCCGTGGACCTGGTGCTTGGCTCCATCCGCTACGGCGACGTCTCCCCCGGGCTGCTCGCCGTGCCGCTGTGGATCCCGCAGACCGGCATGGCCGCCGGCCTGGTGGTGTTCACCATCGCGCTCGCGGACAACCTCCTGCGGGTACTCCGCGGGCGGCCGCCGCTCTACGCCGTGGAGGACTGAGTGGGCACGCTGGAGGTCGGTCTCGCCCTGATGGCGCTGCTGTTCGTCCTGCTCGCCGGCGGCGTGTGGGTGGCGGTCAGCCTTACCGTGGTGGCCTTTGCCGGGCTCGCGCTGTTCTCCTCCGCCCCCGCCGGGCTGGTGCTCGGCTCCAGCCTCTGGGGCGCGGTATCGAGCTGGTCGCTGGCGCCGCTGCCGCTGTTCGTTTGGATGGGCGAGATCCTGTTCCGCTCGCGGCTGTCCGAGGACATGTACGCCGGGCTCGCACCGTGGCTGCGGCGTCTGCCCGGGCGGCTGCTGCACGTCAACGTGCTCGGCTGCGGCATCTTCGCCGCGGTGTCCGGCTCGTCGGCGGCCACCGCCGCGACCATCGGCCGCATGTCCATCCCCGAGCTGCGCCGCCGGGGCTACGACGAGCGCATGATCATCGGCACCCTCGCCGGCTCGGGCACCCTCGGCCTGCTCATCCCGCCGTCGATCATCCTCATCGTCTACGGCGTCAGTGCCCAGCTCTCCATCGCCCGGCTGTTCATGGCCGGGGTGCTCCCCGGCATTCTGCTGGTGGTGCTGTTCATGGGCTATATCGTCACCTGGTCGCTGCTCCACCCCGGGCGCAATCCGCCGGCGGACCCGGCCCTGCCCCTCGGCGAGCGGCTGCGCGCCTCCGCCCGGCTGGCACCGGTGATCGCGTTGATCGCCGGCGTTATCGGTTCGATCTACGCCGGTATCGCCACGCCCACCGAGGCCGCGGCCATCGGCGTGGCGGGCGCGCTGGTGCTCTCCGCGATGACCGGCGGGCTGTCACTGGCGAGCTTCCGGGACGGGCTGATGGGCGCGACCCGGACCTCGTGCATGATCGTGTTCATCCTCGCCGGCGCCGCCTTCCTCACCACCGC
>NZ_WNXE01000327.1:0-2161 GCF_010993615.1 Arhodomonas sp. KWT
TCGTCGTGGCGGATGAAGGCGATGTCGTGGGCCTTGTTGGAGCACGACAGGAACGCGCCGACCAGGGTCTCGCCGTCTACCACCTGCTCGGCGAGATCGAAGCCCAGGACCTCGCGGAAAAGGCGCACACTCCCGTCCAGGTCCGTGCCGTAGAGCAGACAGTGGTCGAAGCGGTTGGCCGCCATGCCGCCCACCGTGTCCACGAAGGCCTCCGGGTTGGTGGTGCCCACCTCGTTACCGTAGAAGTCCTTCTCCGCGTAGAGCTCGAAGTGATGGCCCGTGGGCGAGTCGAAGCGCACCCGCTCGCCGCAGTGTTCGAGCTCGCCGGCGGGAATGCGCTCAACGCGGCAGCCGAACGCCGCGAGGGCCCGTTCCAGGCGCGCCAGCGCCCCGGCGTCGCGGACCTTGAAACCCATGAAGTCCATGCCCGATTCGTCCGCCTCGCGCAGAACCAGCGAGAACCAGTCGTACTCGTCCCACGCCTTCAGGTAGACACGCCCCTCGCGATCGCGGCCGGTCTCGATGAGGCCGACGTGACCGGTGTAGTGACGGACGGCCTCGTCGAGATCCATGACCCGGACACCCACGTGTCCGGGGCGCAGTACGTCCTTCTGGGACATGATGTTCTCCTCCTCGATGGAATGATGTCCGCCCGGCCCTCAGCGCGGGCCGTGACGGGTGAAGCCCTTGCGCATCGCGCCGACGACACGCAGGGACACATTGCTGCGCGGGTAGCTCCGGCAGGCGAGGACGCGGCCGGCCGCGCGCTCCGCGTCGTCCACGTGGGCCCGGCTCATGCGGGCCGAGACCACCTCGCCGGCAAGGATCTCGACCTTGCACACCCCGCAGCCGCCGCCACGGCAGCCCGCCGGGATACCCCGCCGACCCAGCCGCTCCATGGCGTGGAGCAGGCTCTCCTCCGCCGGGCAGGGGTAGCGCTCTGCGGTGTCGACGATCTGGATATCGAACGCCGGAATCCGGTCGTGCCGGGACATACCCGTTCCTCCCCGCCGCCGCCCCGCGCGGGGGCGGCGGACCGTACTCACGCCACGCGGCCGGCCTGGCCGCCGCCCTCGTCCTCGCGGTCGCGCTCTCGGCGGATGAGGGACTCCAGGCGCTTGCGCACCTTCACCGGGGCGACGTCGTTGCTCATGAGCACCGGGTCGAGCTCGAAGAAGTCCGCGGTGCCCATGCGCTGGTGGACGGCCTCGATGATGGGCACGTCCTCCTGCTCGAAGGCGCCGTGCATCGCCTGGATCTTCTGGGCGTTGTACTCGCCGTCCTCTTCCCGGTGATTGCGCCGGGTGGCGAAGAAGTAGTGGGTGCTGTCCACGGTCTCCGGCGTGGTGGTGTGGAGGTCGTACTGCCCGGTGCAGCCGTCGAGATCGAGCGCGGCATTCTCGTCCTGGGTGGCCCCCACGGAGAGCTGGATGTTCGCCGGTGGCGTCCAGGTGATGTGGAAGAAGTGCCGCGCCTCGCCCTCCGGCTCGGGCAGAAACTGGTTGAAGATCAGCATCGCCGGCGTCTGGCGCCACTCCCAGCGCGCGGAGACATACGCGTCCGTGTCCTCGACCTTCGGGATCAGCGGGGTGAGCTGGCCCCGCGTGGTGATGATCTCGCCGTGGACGTGGTCGATGTGGCTGAGATCCATCACGTTGTCCATGATGAGCTCGTAATTGCCCTGCACGGGCATGTAGGTGTAGCCGACGCTGTTGGGGTGACCGCTGACCAGCTCGCCGTAGTCCGGTACGGCGTCGTAGTCCGCGGCCTGGTCGCCCATCCATATCCACAGAAAGCCGTCGCGCTCGACCAGCGGATAGCTCGCCACCTGGGCCGCCTTGGGGATGTGCCGGTTGCCGTGGGGGTTGTGGGTGCACTGTCCGGCGCAGTCGAAGCGCAGGGCATGGTAGAGGCAGACGACGTCGTCGCCCTCGCGCCAACCCATGTGCAGCGGCGCGAACCGGTGCGGACAGCGGTCGTGCAGGGCCACGGGGGTGCCGTCCTGGCGGCGGTAGATGAGCACCGGCGTGTCGAGCAGGGTGCGGTGGAAGAACGCCTCCTCCCCCACTTCCGTGGACAGCGCCGCGACGTACCAGGTGTTCATCAGATACGGACGCTCGGTGTGTGCGTGCATCGCTCTCTCTCCTCTCTTCTCGGCTTT
>NZ_WNXE01000328.1:0-2156 GCF_010993615.1 Arhodomonas sp. KWT
GCTGCGCCCGGCACCGGACATCGTCGCGGACGGGCATACCCGGGTGGGTAGGTCGTGCACGGCCGTGGGCCGTGTGCGACGCTGCCGGCACCGCTCCGGAATAGGTCGCACGCCTGCGGCGCACGACCTACCCGAACTGGTTCCCGCATCGGCGACGGGCCCTCGTCTAGGGCTCGAACGACGCCAGCCATTTGGCGAGCAGCCTGTCCAGCTCTGCCCGCTCCGTCTCGCTCAGCGCGCCGGTCAGCCGGTGCTGGTTGGCGACGCGCTCGCCCACCACCGTACGACCAACGTCATCTGCGGCTGACAACGGGCTGTCCACGGACACCGGCATGACCATTCCGGCGCCGCCGCCCGATGCAAATGGCGGCGACTACAGGCCGGTCAGCGCCGCTCCCGGCCGGGTGGCGCCCGCTAAAGCCGTCACTCCGGGGGCGTCTGCCGCGACATCGAATCGATCAGGGCCGCGAGCAGGGCATCCAGCTGTTCGCACTGTTCCTGGCTCAGAGCTGCCAGCAGGCTCTCCTCGCCGGCCACGTGTTCTGCCAGCATGGCGTTGATCCGGTTCAGCCCCTGCTCGGTCAGCTCGACGACGACGGCGCGGCGATCGTCACTGTTGGGACGCCGGTTAACCAGACCCGAGCGTTCGAGACGATCGAGGCGATTCGTCATCCCCCCCGAGGACATCATCATCGACCGGTACAGCGCCGTCGGCGAGAGCGCGTAAGGCTTTCCCGACCGGCGCAGCGTCGCCAGCACGTCGAACTCGCCACGCCGTAGGCCATGCCGCTTGTGTAAGGGCGTGACGTGTAGCTTGTCCAGCAGGTCCGAGGCTTCGGTCAGCCGGCCGAACAGCGACATCACCGGGGCGTTCAGTTCCGGACACTCCCGTTTCCACTGCTGTAGAGCCAGGTCGGCGCGGGAGAGCTCTCTTTCATTTTGTCTTGACATAAAGATTCTTTGTATCGAGTATTTTCGTGAAACCGATTGTTGGAGATGCTCATGTCCAAAGTCAACACGAGGGGCTACGTGCTGTTCGCGATCACCGTGATGCTGGTGGGGCTGAATCTGCGGCCGATCATGGCGGCAATCGGGCCCGTCCTCGCGAGGATTCAGCACGATACCGGCATCGGCGATACCGCGGCCGGCCTGTTGACCACGCTGCCCGTGCTGGCCATGGGCCTGTTCGCGTTTATGGGCGGCACGCTCCAGCGCATCCTGGGCGTGGAGAGAACGGTCCTGTACGGCCTCCTCGCGCTGGGCGGCGCAACACTGGCACGCCTGCCCTTTCACGGTGAATCCGGCCTGATCGTAACGGCCACGATCGGCGGCATCGGAATCGCCGTCATCCAGGCGGCGTTACCCGGCAGGATCAAACGCGACCACGGAGAGAAGGCGGGCCAGCTGATGTCTCTTTACACGGTCGGCATCATGGGCGGCGCCATGCTCTCGTCATCTCTCGTTGCCCCACTGTCGGACATGGGCGGCTGGCCCCTGGCGCTGTCGGTATGGACCGCCTTTGCCGTGCTCGCGGTGCTCGGCTGGCGGCTGGTCAGTGCGCCCCGGTCGGGCGCCGGCGACACCGGCGGCGCCCGTCTGCCGGTGCGCTCGGGCCGGGCCTGGTACCTGCTGGTATTCTTCGGTATCGGCACCGCCGCCTACACCCTGGTGCTGGCCTGGCTCCCGCCCTTCTATGTCCGGCTGGGGTGGTCCGATACGGCCAGCGGCCTCCTGCTGGGCGGTTTGACCCTGGCCCAGGTCATCGCCGCCGTCGGCCTGTCCTCGGTCGTGGACCGATTCCCCGACCGCCGCCCGGTGCTCTATGCCATCCTCACCGTCATCGCCCTCGGCCTGATCAGCCTCATCGTCGCCCCCGGGCCGCTCGCGATACCGGCCCTGCTGCTGCTCGGCCTGGGCATCGGGGGGCTGTTTCCGATGTCGCTGATCATCGCGGTTGACCACCTGCAGGCGGCACGCCAGGCCGGGGCGCTGCTGGGTTTCGTCCAGGGGGGAGGATACGTCATCGCCAGCGTCATGCCCTTCCTGGCCGGTCTGCTGCGCGGCGCCTTCGACGACCTGACCCCGGCATGGGGCATCATGCTCGCGGGCATTCTGGTCCAGCTCGCCATGGTCCGGGTCCTGTCACCGGGACACTC
>NZ_WNXE01000329.1:0-2156 GCF_010993615.1 Arhodomonas sp. KWT
TCGTCGTGGCGGATGAAGGCGATGTCGTGGGCCTTGTTGGAGCACGACAGGAACGCGCCGACCAGGGTCTCGCCGTCCAGGACCTGCTCGGCCAGGTCGAAGCCCAGGACCTCGCGGAACAGACGCAGGCTGCCGTCGAGGTCCGTGCCGTAAAGCAGACAGTGGTCGAAGCGGTTGGCCGCCATGCCGCCCACCGTGTCCACGAAGGCCTCCGGGTTGGTGGTCCCCACCTCGTTGCCGTAGAAGTCCTTCTCGGCATAGAGCTCGAAGTGATGGCCGGTGGGCGAATCGAAGCGCACGCGCTCGCCGCAGTGCGCGAGCTCGCCGGCAGGGATGCGCTCGACGCGGCAGCCGAACTCAGCCAGGGCCTGTTCCAGGCGGGCCAGGGCCTCGGCGTCGCGGACCTTGAAGGCCATGAAATCCATGCCCGACTCGTCCGCCTCGCGCAGCACCAGCGAGAACCAGTCGTACTCGTCCCATGCCTTGAGATAGACCCGTCCCTCGCGGTCGCGGGCGGTCTCGATGAGGCCCACGTGATCGGTGTAGTGGCGGACGGCCTCGTCCAGGTCCATGACCCGGATGCCGACGTGTCCGGGCCGCAGTACGTCCTTCTGGGACATGATGTTCTCCTCCTCGATGGAATGGTCGATCGGCCTCAGCCCGGCGCGTTGCGGGTGAAGCCCTTGCGCATCGCGCCGACGACGCGCAGCAAGACGTCGCTGCGCGGGTGGCTCCGGCAGGCCAGGACACGCCCGGCGGCACGCTCCGCGTCGTCCACATGGGCGCGGCTCATGCGGGCCGAGACCACCTCGCCGGCAAGGATCTCGACCTTGCACACCCCGCAGCCGCCGCCGCGGCAGCCCACGGGGATGCCGCGGCGGCCCAGCCGCTCCATGGCGCGGAGCAGGCTCTCCTCCGCCGGGCAGCGGTAGCGCTCCCCGGTGTCGGCGATCTCGATATCGAATGCCGGAATCCGGTCGTGCCGGGACATGCCCTCTCCTCCCTGCCGCCGCCCCGCACGGGGCGGCGGACCGTGCTCACGCCACGCGGCCGGCCTGGCCGCCGCCTTCGTCCTTGCGGTCGCGCTCGCGGCGGATGAGGGACTCCAGGCGCTTGCGCACCTTCACCGGGGCGACGTCGTTGCTCATGAGCACCGGGTTGAGTTCGAAGAAATCCGCGGTGCCCATGCGCTGGTGAACGGCCTCGATGATCGGCACGTCCTCGTCCTCGAAGGCGCCGTGCATCGCCCGGATCTTCTGGGCGTTGTACTCGCCGTCCTCTTCCCGGTGATTGCGCCGGGTGGCGAAGAAGTAGTGGGTGCTGTCCACGGTCTCCGGCGTGGTGGTGTGGAGGTCGTACTGCCCGGTACAGCCGTCGAGGTCGAGCGCGGCATTCTCGTCCTGGGTCGCCCCGAGGGAGAGCTGGATGTTCGCCGGCGGCGTCCAGGTGATGTGGAAGAAGTGCCGCGCCTCGCCGTCGGGCTCGGGCAGGAACTGGTTGAAGATCAGCATCGCCGGCGTCTGGCGCCACTCCCAGCGCGCGGAGACGTACGCGTCCGTGTCCTCGACCTTCGGGATCAGCGGGGTAAGCTGGCCCCGCGTCGTGATGATCTCGCCGTGGACGTGATCGATGTGGCTGAGGTCCATCACGTTGTCCATGATGAGCTCGTAATTCCCCTGCACCGGCATGTAGGTGTAGCCGACGCTGTTGGGATGGCCGCTGACCAGCTCGCCGTGATCGGGCACGGCGTCGTAGTCGGCGGGCTCGTCGCCCATCCAGATCCACAGGAAGCCGTCGCGCTCGACCAGCGGATAGCTCGCCACCTGCGCCGCCTTCGGGATGTGCTGGTTGCCGTGGGGGTTGTGGGTGCACTGTCCGGCGCAGTCGAAGCGCAGGGCGTGGTAGAGGCAGACCACCTCGTCACCCTCCCGCCAGCCCATGTGCAGCGGCGCGAACCGGTGCGGACAGCGGTCGTGCAGGGCCACGGGGGTACCGTCCTGGCGCCGGTAGATGAGCACCGGGGTATCGAGCAGGGTGCGGTGGAAGAACGCCTCCTCCCCCACCTCCGTGGCCAGGGCGGCGACGTACCAGGTGTTCATCAGATACGGACGCTCGGTGTGTGCGTGCATCGCTCTCTCTCCTCTCTTCTCGGCTTT
>NZ_WNXE01000032.1:0-23030 GCF_010993615.1 Arhodomonas sp. KWT
TACTGCAACGTCGTCGTCCCCTGCCGTGCGCGAGAGTCACGATACTGCCTGCTCGCGCTATTGCCTGTCACCGTTGCTTGACCATACTGGGGCAGGGATCAGGCACAAGGAACGCGGGAGAGACAATGACAGAAGAAGACACCACGCAGCCCGACCGCGGGGGCGCGGAGCCGCTCGTGCCGGAGGGGGATACCGGCAAGGTCCGGGTGATCTACATCCTCTACCTGGTGGCGCTGGTGCTCGGTGTGACCGGGCTGATCGGCGTGGTCATGGCCTATATCTATCGCGACGGAGCCCCGGAGTGGCTGCGCAGCCACTACACGTGGCAGATCCGGACCTTCTGGATCGGCCTGGGGCTGTCGTTCATCGGCATGATCACCTCGTTGATCCTCATCGGCTGGCTGGTGCTGCTGTTCACCGTGATCTGGCTGATCGTGCGCTGTGTGAAGGGGATGCAGTGGCTGGAGCGCCGTGAGGCGGTGCCGGCACCCACCGACTGGTGGTTCGGCTGAGCCCGGCCGGCACGCCGCCCGGCGTGCCGGCGCGAGCCGGTCAGTTGATCTGGACGCTGACCGGGTCGGACATCGCGCTGAGGCGGTTGCTGTCGTCGTAGGCCTGCAGCGCGATGTAGTAGCTGCCCGACGACAGTCCCTCGATGGTGTAGGACTGCTGGTAGGGATCGCTGATGTCCACTTCCTGGCTGTAGTCGCCCGGGCTGGTGCCATAGTAGACACGATAGCCGGCGAGCTGCGACATCGACAGCGCGGAGCCGTCCTCCCGCTCCGTCGGGGCCTGCCAGGAGATGGTAATGGCGGCATCTCCGGTTACCGGTGCCGCCGGCGGACTGTCGCTGCTACTCGAGCTGCCGCCGCCACCGCCGCCCCCGCAGGCGGTCACGAAGAGGGAAACACCGAGAACGAGTGCGGCCAACCGGCACACGCGTAAGGTGCGGGACATAGTAGGTCCTCCAGCACGCCGGCTCACGCCGGGTGCAGTCGTCGCTGGGGTGATCGCGGCGGAACGCTCCCTCCCCCACCCCCGGGGACCGCTGCCGCTTGGAAGCCCGGATTAGGCCAGCACCGCCGGGTCCCGGGCGAGGACCTGTGTCACACTAGCGGGTCCCGGTTTCCGGAACCCCGATGGGTGGCAGGTTGTTGATTACTCAGGGCGTGAACTCCGCCACGACCGGGGCGTGATCCGATGGACGTTCCCAGCCGCGGGGGTCGCGGTCCACGTAGCTCGCGCTCAGCCGTTCGGTCAGCCGGGGGGCGGTGAGGATGAGGTCGATGCGCAGCCCGCGGTTGCGGCGGAAGTTGTTCATCCGGTAGTCCCACCATGAGAAGGTCCCCTCGGGGTGGTCGAAGCGGCGGAAGCTGTCGCTCAGCCCCAGGGCGGTGAGCGCCGCCAGGGCCTCGCGCTCCGGGGTGGAGCACAGCACCTGCTCGTGCCATGCCTCCGGGTCGTGGACGTCGTGGTCCTCCGGGGCGATATTGAAGTCACCCACCACCGCCAGCTCGTCGTGGGTCTCCAGCTCGGCGGCGAGCCATTCACGCAGATGCGCCAGCCAGGCGAGCTTGTAGTCGTACTTCTCGTCGCCCACGGCCTTGCCGTTGGGTACGTAGAGATTGACGAACCGGGTGGAGCCGACGGTGGCGGCGAGGACCCGGCGCTGGTGATCCTCGAAGCCGGGGATGTCGGTGACCACGTCCGTCACCGGCTCACGGGCGAGGACGGCGACGCCGTTGTACGTCTTCTGCCCGGAATAGGCGACGTGGTAACCCGCGGCCTCGATCTCGGCGGCCGGGAAGTTCTCGTCGGTGAGCTTCGTCTCCTGCAGCCCGAGGATGTCCGGCCGGGCCTGGCCCAGCCATTCCAGCACCTGGGGCAGACGGACCTTGAGGGAGTTGACGTTCCAGGAGGCGATCTTCATCAGGCTTTCCCCGGCGGCTGGGTGAACGGCGCGAAGAGCTTACTAACCTTCGCGGCGGCGACGCCACCTCCCGGACGGGCCGGTACGGGTGAATCCGCTCCGGCGATCCGTTAGAGTCGGGCGGAACACACCCACCGGGGAGAGGATGCCGTGGCGGATCGCGACAGCACGGGGGGCGCGCCCCTCATCGACCGGCGTCGCCGGCGACTCATCCAGGCCATGGGGCTGGCCGGTCTCGGGGCCGGCACGGTGGGGCTCTGGTCCGGCGCCCTGAGGGCCGCGGCGGACGGCGAGCCCCGGCGCGGCGGCACCCTGCGGGTGGCCCTGCCCTCGGTAAAGACCATCGACCCCCTGAAGGTGAGCAGCGGCGGCGGCATCGCCGCGATCCAGCAGGTGGGCGAGTACCTTGTCTGGGCCGAGGACGACCTGTCCCTGCGCCCGGTCCTCGCCACCGACTGGCAGGCCGCTGACGGCGGCCGCCGCTGGACGTTCGAGCTGCGCCGGGGCGTGCGCTTCCACGACGGCCGCGAGATGACCAGCGCCGACGTGGTCGCCACCTTCCGCCGCCTCGTCGACCCGGACAACCCCACCGCTGCCGCCTCGCAGCTGCCGTTCCTGCGACCGGAAGGGGTGTCGGCGGACGGCGACTACCGCGTGGTCTTCGAGCTGGACCAGCCGGTGGGGCGCTTCCCCTATTACACCCAGACCTACAACGCCATCATCCTGCCGGCGGACTTCGACGGCGATTTCGCCGCCAACCCGGTGGGCACCGGCCCGTTCCGCCTGGTGGACTACACCCCCCAGGAGTCCGTGGTCTTCGAGCGCAACCCGGACTACTGGGACGCCCCGCGGCCGTACGTCGACCGCGTCGAGTGCGACATCTACGGCGCCGCCCAGCCGCAGATCCTCGCGCTGCGCGGCGACGAGGTGGACATGATGCTCCTCGCCGGCCCGGTGGACGCCAAGCCGCTGTTCGAGACCGCCGGGGTGGAGGTGCTGACCACGCCGTCGGCGATGACCCGCCAGCTCACCATGCGCACCGACCAGCCGCCCTTCGACGACGTACGCGTGCGCCGCGCGGTGGCGCTGGCCATCGACCGCCCGACCATGGTGGAGACCCTGCTCGGCGGGCGGGCGGACCTCGGCAACGATCATCCCGTCGCCCCGATCTACCCGGAGAAGGTGTCGGTGGCGCAGCGCGAGCGCGACGTGGCCGAGGCCCGGCGTCTGCTCGCCGAGGCGGGCCATGCGGACGGCTTCGAGATCGACCTGTACACCGGCCGGTTCGTGGAGCTGCCCCAGTACGCCGTGCTCGCCCAGCAGATGCTCGCCGAGGTGGGTATCCGCGTGAAGATCAATGTCGAGCCCCTCAACGTGTACTACGGCCACTGGACGGAGGTCCCCCTCGGCCTCACGGACTGGACGGCCCGGCCCACAGCCGGGCAGATCCTCGCCGCCGCCTTCCGCGGGGACGCCGAGTGGAACGCCCCGCACTGGCGGAACGACGAATTCGACCGGCTGCTCGACGAGTTCGAGGCGAGCACGGACGAGGCCGAGCGCAACGATCTGGCGACCCGCCTTGCGCAGATCCTCCACGACGAGGTGCCGGCGGTGATCACCTACTTCCCCAACGCCCTGCGCCCGGTGCGCAGCCGCGTCCGCGGCGTGAGCGCGCACATGTCCAACTACCTGGACCTGCGCGGGGCCTGGCTGGCGGGATAGGGCGCCGGGGCGCAGCGTGACACGCATGCCCGACACCGCGCCGGGGAGGCGCCGGTGACGCGGTTCGTCCTCCGGCGGCTGCTGCTGCTCGGGGTGACGCTGCTCGTCGCCTCGGTGCTGATCTTCCTGATGACCTCGGTGATGCCGGGCAACGTCGGGCGCATCGTGCTCGGCCCGTTCGCCAGCGACGCCTCGGTCGCCGAGCTCAACCGCCAGCTCGGCCTCGATCAGCCGGCGGTGCTGCGCTACCTCCAGTGGCTCGGCGGCGTGCTCACCGGCGACTGGGGCCGCTCGCTGACCCTGGACACCGACGTGCTCCCCCTTGCGCTGGCCCGGCTCGGGCGCTCGCTGCTGCTCGCCGGCTACGCCCTGGTGTTGCTGGTGCCGGTGGCCATCGCCGCCGGCGTGGCCGCGGGGCGCCGGCCCGGCGGCTGGTTCGACCGGGTCGCCTCGGTGGTCGGGCTCACCTTCGGCGCGATGCCCGAGTTCGTCACCGGGGTATTCCTGATCGTGGGGCTGGGCGTGGGGCTCGGCTGGCTGCCGGTGCAGGCGCTGCCGGACGAGGGGGCCGGGCTGCTGACGTGGCTGCGCCACCTCCTGATGCCGGCGCTGGCGCTGGTGCTGCTGCTGTTCGCCTATCTCTTCCGCATGGTGCGCACCGGCATGCTCTCCGAGCTGGCGGCGGACTACACCCGCACCGCCGTGCTCAAGGGCCTGCCCCGGCGGCGGGTGATCCGCCACCACGTGCTGCGCAATGCGCTGCTGCCGACGATCACCGTCATCGGCGCGCAGCTCGGCTGGCTGGTCGGCGGGCTCGTGGTGGTGGAGACGCTGTTCCGCTACCCGGGCATCGGCAGCCTCATGGAGTACGCCGCCTCCAACAAGGACGTCCCCCTGCTCGCGGGCTGCGCGCTGCTCATCACCGGTGTGTTCGGCCTCGCCAATCTGGCCGCGGACGTCGTCTATGCCTGGCTCAACCCGAGGGTGCGCCATGCCCTGGCGGGTGCTTGAGCCCCTGCGCCGCTCGCCGGCGCTAGCGGTCGGGCTGGCGATGGTCGCGGCGTGGCTGGTCACCGCCGCGGCGGCGCCGTGGCTCGCGCCGAGCGGGCCGACGGTGAGCGACTACGGCGCACTCAGTCAGGCGCCGTCGGCGGCGCACTGGTTCGGCACCGACGAGTACGGCCGCGACGTGCTCTCGCGGGTGCTCTTCGGCGGGCGCTACGTGCTGCTCATCGCGCCGGCGGCGACCCTCATCGGCCTCGTCCTGGGGGCGGCCATCGGCATGAGCGCGGCCTACTTCGGGCGCTGGGTGGACGAGGTCATCATGCGGCTGCTGGATGCGGTGATGGCCTTCCCCATCGTCATCCTCGCGCTGCTGGCGCTGACCATGCTCGGCGGCTCCACCGGCAACGTGGTGCTGGTGATCGGGCTGGTGTTCGCGCCGCTGATCGCGCGCACCGCGCGGGCCGCGGCGCTGGTGGAGGTGCGCCGGGAGTACGTCCAGGCCGCGCGGATCCGCCGCGAGGGGCCGCTGTACGTGCTCGCCGTGGAGGTCCTGCCCAATATCCGCGGCCCGCTGGTGGTGGAGGGCACCATCCGCCTCGGCTATGCGGTGTTCACCTCGGCGACCCTGGGCTTCCTCGGCCTCGGCGTGCAGCCGCCGGCGCCGGACTGGGGCCTGATGGTCGCGGAGAACCGGGCGCTGCTGACCAGCGCGCCGTGGACGGTGCTGTTTCCCGCCGGGGCCATCGCCTTCGTGGTGGTGGGCTTCTCGCTCATGGCCGACGGCCTGCGTGACCTGGAGGGCCGGTGAGCGCGCCCGTCCTCGCCTTCGACGGCCTGTCCATCGCCTACCGGCGCCGCGGGCGCTGGCACGAGGCGGTCTCGGACGTGGACCTGGCCATCGCGCCGGGCGAGGCCTACGGCCTGGTCGGCGAGTCCGGCTGCGGCAAGTCGACGCTCGCGATGGCGGCGATGGGCTATCTCCCGGACAACGCCCGGGTCAGCGCCGGCGGCATCCGCATCGCCGGCGAGGACCTCGCCGCGCTGGACGCCGAGGGTCTGCGCCGGCTGCGCGGTGGCACCGTGGCGGCGGTCTACCAGAGCCCGGGGACGGCGCTGAACCCCGCGCTCACCGTCGGCGAGCAGATCGCCGAGGTCTACCGCCTGCACCGCGGGTTCGGCCACCGCGCGGCGTGGGACGCCGCCGCGACCATGCTTGAGCGTGTGCAGATCCCCGACGGTCACCGCGTGCGCAACAACTACCCCTACCAGCTCTCCGGCGGCATGCAGCAGCGGGTGGTGATCGCCATGGGCCTTGCCGGCGATCCGGACCTGCTCGTGCTCGACGAGCCCACCACCGCCCTGGACACCACCGTGCAGGCGGAGATCCTGGCGCTGTTCGAGGGCCTGCGCGCCGAGCTCGACGTGGCGCTGCTGTTCATCAGCCACAATCTCGGCGTGGTCCAGGCGGTGTGCGACCGGGTCGGGGTGATGTACGCCGGCGAGCTGGTGGAGGAGGGGCCGGCGGAGACGCTATTCCACGACCCGCGCCATCCCTACACCGCCGGACTGATCGCCTGCATCCCGGACTTCGACGCCGCCGGGCGGCCGCTGCGGCCCATCCCCGGCGCACCGCCGGAGCCCGGCGAGCGGCCGGCGGGCTGCGTGTTCGCGCCCCGCTGCCCGGTGGCGCGGGACGACTGCCGGGGCACGCGCCCGCCGCTGGCCGCGACCGGACCGGGGCGCGCCAGCCGCTGCCTGTACCCGGACGACACCCCGGCGGTGGACCGGGGCGCCGGGGCGGCCACGGGGACCCACGCCGGCGGGGGCACCGGCGACGCCGTGCTCCGGGCCGAGGGGCTGCACCTCACCCTCGGCGGCGTGCCCATCCTCCGGGACGTCGACGTGACCCTGCGCCGCGGCGAGACCCTGGCGCTGGTGGGCGAGTCCGGCAGTGGCAAGACCTCGCTGGCCCGGGTGCTCACCGGCCTGGCACGGCCCCGTGCCGGTACCGTGAGCCGCAGCGGGCGCGGCGGCGCGGCGGTGCAGCCGCTGCAGATGGTCTTCCAGTCGCCGGACGGCACCCTCAACCCGAGTCACCGCATCGGCTTCATCCTCGCCCGTGCCATCCGGCGTCTCGCCGGCCTCGGGCGCCGTGCCGCCCGCGAGCGCGTGCCCGGGCTGATGCGCGCGGCGGCCCTCGACCCGGCCCTCGCCCGGCGCCGGGGCGGCCAGCTCTCCGGCGGCCAGCGCCAGCGGGTCGCCATCGCCCGGGCCTTTGCCGGCACGCCGGACGCGGTGGTCCTGGACGAGCCTACCTCGGCGCTGGACGTCTCGGTGCAGGCGGCGATCCTGGAGCTGCTCCGCGGCCTGCGCGACCGCCAGGGCGTGGCCTACCTGTTCATCACCCACGACCTCGCCGTGGTCCGTCACCTGGCCGACCGGGTGGCGGTGATGTACCTGGGCGTGATCGTCGAGGAGGGCCCGGCGGACGCGGTCCTCGGCGGCCCGTGCCATCCCTACACCGAGGCCCTGATCGCCGCCGTGCCCCGCGGCCGCCGCCGTCCCTCGCGTCCGCGCCTGACCGGCACCAACCCGGGCCCGGCGGCGCGGCCCGCCGGCTGCCCCTTCCATACCCGCTGCCCCCACGTCATGGACATCTGCCGCACCGAGATCCCGCCGCGGCGCGAGCCCCATGCCGGTCACGGCGTCCACTGCCACCTGGAGACCCCCGCGCTGCCGCGCCCCGCCGGCTGACCCCTTCGCATCCCACCGTCACGGAAACATCATCCGCGCTTAAGCACGCCGTCACCCCGGACGTCCAGCCTGTTCGACGTTTTCGTTGATCGCGCCATCGCGATCGGGTTTTTCGAACACGGAGGCGGCGATGATCCACACCGAATCGCTGGCGATGACCTATCCGGGCGGGGTGACCGCGCTGACCCCGACCTCGGTGCGTTTCGAGCGCGGGGCGGTGACCGTCCTGCTCGGGCCCTCCGGGGCCGGCAAGTCCACCCTGCTGCACTGCCTCAACCGGCTGCGCGCGCCCACCGGGGGGCGCGTGGTCGCCGACGGGGTCGGGCCGCTGGAGGACGCGGCGGCCATCCGCCGACACCGCCGGCGCACCGCCATGATCTTCCAGCAGCACCAGCTCCTGCCCCGGGTGAGCGTGCTGCGCAACACCCTGATCGGGCGTCTCGGCCACCACGGTTTCTGGCGCAGCACGCTGCCCCTCCCCGCCGGTGAGCGCCGGCTGGCGCTGGACAGCCTCGAGCGCGTAGGCCTGCTGGACAAGGCCCTGGTGCGGGCCGACCAGCTCTCCGGCGGCCAGCAGCAGCGGGTGGGCATCGCCCGCGCGCTGACCCAGCAGGCCGAGCTGGTGCTCGCCGACGAGCCGGTGGCGAGCCTCGATCCCGGTGCCTCCCGCCAGGTGCTCTCGCTGCTGCGCGACGTCTGCACCGAGCGCGGTCTCACCGCCGTCATCAGTCTCCACCAGGTCGAGTACACCCGCGAGTTCGCCGACCGGGTGATCGCCCTCGCCGACGGCGGGGTGGTCTTCGACGGCCCGCCGACGGCGCTCGACGACGATGTCCTCTGCCGGGTCTACGGGCCCGGTGCGGTCGCGGACCTGCGGCGCGACGCCGCCGGTGCCGCGGCCTGATCCCTCCCCCAACCCAAGGAGATACCGCCATGATCCGCCGACTTTCCGCCCTGCTCGCCGGCCTCGTGCTCGCCGGCTCGGCCCATGCGGCCGGCGCCAACCCGGATACGTTGCGCGTCGCGCTGCTGCCGGACGAGTCGCCCCAGACCATCATCAAGGAGAACGAGCGCTTCCGGGACTACCTCGCCGAGCGCCTCGACAAGGACATCGAGCTGGTGGTGACCACGGACTACTCGTCGATGATCGAGGCGGCCCGCTTCGGCCGCATCGACCTCGCCTATTTCGGGCCCCTGTCCTACGTCCTGGCCCGCCAGCACGGCGCGGACCTGGAGCCGTTCGCCGCCAAGCGCAAAAACGGCGAGACCACCTACCGCTCGGTGCTGATCGGCAACGTCGCCGCCGGCGTGAGCGAGCTCGACGACGTCGCCGGCAGGCAGGTGGCCTTCGGTGACCCGGCCTCCACCTCCAGCCACCTCATCCCCAAGAAGGTGCTCATCGACGCCGGCGTGACCCCGGACGACTACAGCGGCAACTTCACCGGCTCCCACGATGCCGTGGCCACCGCGGTGCAGAACGGCCACGCCCAGGCCGGCGGGCTGTCCAGGCCGATCTTCGAGTCGCTGGTGGAGCGCGGCGTGATCTCCAGGGACCGCGTGCAGGTGATCACCTACTCCAAGCCCTACCCGCAGTATCCCTGGGTGATGCAGACCTCGCTGGACGACGACCTCAAGGCGCGCATCCGCACCGCCTTCCTGGAGGTGGACGACCCGGAGATCCTCCGTCCGCTGGGCGCCGAGGGGTTCGCCGCGATCAGCGATTCGGACTACGACGTGGTCCGTGACCTGCTGCCGCTGCTCAAGAAGTAGCCATGAGCGAGCGTTCCCACGACGCCATCCTCGCGACGGAGCGCGCCCGCCGGTACCGTGCCGGCGGGGCGCTCCTCGCCCTCCTGGCGGTGATCGCGGTCGCCGGCCACTACGTCGGGGTCTTCGACGGTGCCCGGCTCGCGCAGGGGGTCCCGGCGCTGCTCGAGCTCATGGGCAACATGCTCCCGCCGGATTTCACCGGCTGGCAGGACTGGATCGCGCCGCTGATCGACACCCTGGCCATGAGCGTCGCCGGCACCGCCATCGCCGTGATTGCCTCGGTGCCGCTGGCCTTCTGCGCGGCGCGCAACACCACGCCGTCGGCCGCGCTCTACCATGGCACGCGCAACCTGCTGAACTTCCTGCGCACCGTGCCCGAGCTGATCATGGGCATCCTGTTCGTGGCCGCGGTGGGCTTCGGGCCGCTGGCCGGCGTGCTGGCGGTGGGACTGCACTCCATCGGCATGGTGGGCAAGTTCTTCGCCGAGACCGTGGAGCACGCCGACCCGGCGCCGATCGAGGCGGTCCGTGCCACCGGCGCCGGCCCGGCGCAGGTGATCTGGCACGGTGTCCTGCCCCAGGTGCTGCCCCGGTTCCTGGATGTCTCCGTCTACCGCTGGGAGTACAACTTCCGCGCCTCGACGGTCATGGGTCTGGTGGGGGCCGGCGGCATCGGCTTCGAGCTGATCGGCAGCCTCCGCATCCTGGCCTACCGCGAGGTCTTCGCCATCCTGCTCGTCATCCTGGCCACCGTGATCGTCGTCGACGGCATCGGCTCGGCCCTGCGCCGGAGGATCCAGTGACCGACCGACCCCTCGCCGTATTCGCCCAGCGCCCCATGCCCGAGACCGTGCAGCGCCTCGGCGACGGCATCGCCGTATGCTGCAACACCACCGATGCCGCCTGGCCCCCGGAGCGGCTGCGCGAGGCGGCCGCCGGGGCGGACGCCCTGGTCGCGTTCATGACCGAGCGCGTCGACGCCGCGCTCCTCGACGCCTGTCCCCGGCTGCGTATCGTCGCCGGTGCCCTCAAGGGCTACGACAACCTCGACGTCGACGCCTGCACCGCCCGCGGGGTCTGGGTGACCACCGTGCCGGACCTGCTCACCGTGCCCACCGCCGAGCTGGCCCTGGGACTGATGATCGGGCTCGGCCGCCACCTCCGCGAGGCGGACGCCCACGTGCGCAGCGGCGCCTTCACCGGCTGGGGGCCGCGGCTCTACGGCACCGGGCTGGCGGGCAGCGTGGTGGGGATCATCGGCATGGGCGCCATCGGCCGGGCGATCGCCCGCCGGGTGCGCGCCTTCGATGCCGAGGTCGTCTACGCCGACCCGCAGCCCCTCGATGCCGCGGATCCCCTGACACCGGGGTGCGAGCGCCTGCCTCTGGACGAGCTGCTGCACCGCAGCCGCTTCGTGGTCCTGGCCGCACCGCTCACCGCGGCCACCCTCCACCTCATTGACCGGGAGCGGCTCGCGTTGATGCGCCCGGACGCACTGCTGGTCAATCCCGGCCGCGGCTCGGTCGCCGACGAGGCGGCGGTGGCGGAGGCCCTCGATACCGGCCGGCTCGGGGGCTACGCCGCGGACGTCTTCGAGATGGAGGACCTCTCCCGCGCCGACCGTCCGGCGGCCATCCCCGGGGCACTGCTGCGCCACCCGCGGACGCTGTTTGCGCCGCACCTGGGCTCGGCGGTCACCGGGACCCGGCGTGCCATCGAGGCCCACGCCGCCGACAACGTCCGCCGCGTGCTCGCCGGCCATGCGCCGGCGGACGCGATCAACGACCCGAGGGGGCATGGATGCTGAACCTGCGCTACGTGGCGACCTTCCTGGCGGTGGTGCGCACCGGCAGCCTCCGCGGCGCCGCCGCGGAACGGGGGCTCTCGCCGGCGACCGTTTCCCACCAGATCCAGCGGCTGGAGGCGGATATCGGCGCCCCGGTGCTGCTCCGTGGCGCGCGCTGCCGGCCGAGCCCGGTGGGGGCGCGGCTGCTGCCCCACGCGGAGTCCCTGCTGCGGGTCAACGCCCGCGCGATGGCGGCGGTCGCCGACCCGCAGCTCCACCTGGGTGCGGCCTCCAACATCGGCATCTACCTGCTGCCCCCGGTGCTGCGTCGCCTGCGTGAGGGTGAGGCGGCACCGGCGTGCGCGGTCAGCGTGGCGGACAACGCCACCGTCACCGAGCGCCTGGAGGAGGGGGCGGTGGACCTGGCGCTGCTGGAGACCTGGCAGGCGCGTGCCGGTTTCGACGCCGTGTGCTGGCGCGACGAGCCGCTGGTGGTCATCGTCCCGCCGGGACACCCGTGGGCGCTGCGGCAGCGCATCACCGCCGACGAGCTGGCCGGCAGCCGGCTGCTGGCGGGGGAGCCGGGCACCGGTACGGGGCGTCTGCTGCGGGCGTTCCTGGCGCGCTGCGAGGGCGGGCCGGCGATCGCCGGCGAGCTCGGCAGCACCGAGGCCGTCAAACGCGCGGTGGCCCACGGCGAGGGGATCTCGCTGGTGCTCGCGGGCACGGTGGACGAGGAGGTCACCGCCGGCCGGCTGGCCGCCATACCGCTGGCCGGTCCCGGGTTGAGCAAGCCGCTGTGGGCCGTGTGGCGCCGCGGACACGCGGTGCCGGGACGCGACGCGGTGCTCGCCTCGCTGCAGCATGCCGCCTGAATCGCTGCGCTCCCCCGCCTGAATCCACGGTCGCGATATGCAATGATGAGGGCACATGCACGCCGCGGCGTGTGCGGCGCGGGCGGTGTATCCGCGTTGCACCCGCGGCCAGGTCCCCGGGAGGAGCAGCGCGACCATGAACGACGACACCCCCGCCCCGTCAGCCGGGCCGGCGACCGGGCAGCGCCCGCTCTCCGGTGCATGGATGTTCGTGCTGGCCCTGGTGGTGGGGGCCTTCGGGGGGTTCGGCTCCATCGTCTTCAAGGGCGCGATCGCCTTCTTCCAGAACCTCTTCTTCCTCGGCCGCTTCGACGTCCATCTCCAGCCGGATACCCATATCGACCCGAGCATCTGGGGCTGGGGGGTGATCTTCGTGCCCGTGGTCGGGGCGATCATCGTGACCTGGATCATCCGCACCCTGGCGCCGGAGGCACGGGGCCACGGGGTGCCGGAGGTGATGCACGCGATCTATTACCATGGTGGCGAGATGCGCCCCATCACCGTGGTCGCCAAGGCCATCGCCTCGTCCGTGTCCATCGGCACCGGCGGCTCGGTGGGCCGCGAGGGCCCGATCATCCAGATCGGCTCGGCCTTCGGCTCGACCCTGGGGCGGTTCCGCAACATGCCGGCGCGCCAGCGCATCGTGCTGGTCGGCGCGGGCGCGGCGGCGGGCATCGCGGCGACCTTCAACGCGCCGCTCGGCGGGCTGGCGTTCGCCGTGGAGCTGATGCTGATCTCGGTGACCGCGCTCAACGTGGCCCTGGTGGCGAGCGCCACGGTCGCGGCGACCTACATCGGGCGGCTGTATTCCGGTATCGGGCCGTCGTTCGAGATCCCCAGCGTGGAGCTGTTCGCCGACCACGCCATCGGCTCCTACCAGCTCCTGCTGTGCGTGCCCTTCGGGCTGCTGGTGGGGCTGGCCGCGGCGGGCTTCGTGCACTCCATCTACTGGTTCGAGGACCGCTTCGAGTCGCTGTTCCACAACGACTACCTGCGGCACATGTCGGGCATGTTCGTGCTCGGGCTGATGATGTACGGCTTCCTGTGGTATCTCGACGAGTACTACATCGCCGGCGTCGGCTACGCGACCATCCTCGACGTCCTCCGCGAGGTGCTCACCAACCCGCTGCTGTTGCTGCTGCTGTTCGCCGGCAAGCTCATCGCCACCGGGCTGACCCTGGGCTCCGGGGCGTCCGGCGGCGTGTTTTCGCCGTCGCTGTTCCTGGGGGCCACCCTGGGGGCGTCGTTCGCCGACGGTCTCCAGTGGCTGGTGCCGGGGCTGCAGATCGATCCGGTGGTCTTCGCGATCGCGGGCATGGCCGGCATGGTGGGGGCGACCACCTCCGCGGTGGTCACCGCCATCGTGATGATCTTCGAACAGACCCGGGACTACTCGGCGATGCTGCCGATCATCACCGTCGTGGCCCTGGCCTACGTGGTGCGTACCCGGATTACCGCGGAGAGCATCTACACCCTCAAGCTCGCCCGCCGCGGCCTGGGTATCCCCCAGGGGCTGCAGGCGGCGGTCTCGCTCTCGCGCAAGGCGCGCCGGGTGATGAATCCGGACTTCCAGGTCATCGACCTCGATGACCTGCGCCAGTGGCAGGAGGAGCACGTGCCCGGCGAGGGTCCGCGCTACACCGTGGTGGCGAAGGAGGGCCAGCTCTACGGCCTCGCCCGCGAGGACCTGCGCTACGTCATGCGCGACCGCGAGCTCTCCGAGCTGGTGGACACGCGCTTCATCGTGGTCCCGCCCACCACCCGCTGGCCGGTGCTCATGCGCGCGATCAAGGAGGGTGGCCACGAGGTCGTTCTGGTCGCCCGCGGTCGTGCCAGCCGGGACCTGCTCGGCGTGATCACGCCCCGGGAGATCGCGCTCACCGTGCGCGACGCCGCCGAGCTGATGGACTGAGCGGGCGGCCTAGTCCCCGCCCGGCCCGGCGGCGTCCGGTGCATGCGCCCGCAGCGCCGCCGCCAGGCCGGAGGCCCGCCGGGTCGGGCGGTGGCTGACCGCCTCCCGCAGCACCGCGGGATCGCCCCAGACCGTGGCGTGCCGGCGCGCCCGGGTCAGGCCGGTGTAGATCAGCTCGCGGGTGAGCACCGGCGTGGGCTCGTCCGGCAGGATCATCAGTACCCGCTCGAACTCCGAGCCCTGGCTCTTGTGCACGGTCATGGCGTAGACGCACTCGTGGGCGGGCAGGCGCTGGGGCGCGAAGTCGCGCACGCCCCCGGCGGCGTCGGGGAAGTGCGCCCGCAGTCCCTCCGGTGTGCGCCAGACCACGCCGACGTCGCCGTTGGCGAGGCCGAGGGCGTAGTCGTTGCTGGCGACCATCACCGGCTGACCGTGGTACCAGCGCTCCAGCGCCGTCGGCCCAAGGGCCTCGCGTATCGCGTGGTTGACCGCGTTGACCCCGAAGGGCCCGTCGCGCAGGGCGCAGAGCACGCGCAGCGCCCCCAGTGCGCTCAGCGCGTCCGCCGGCGTCGCCTCGCCGGCGATCCCCCGGAAGAAGGGCACCACGGCCTCCGCCAGCGTGGCGGGCAGGGCGGTGGCGTCCACGTGACGGTGGGCGAGCTCGCCGTCCGCGACATCGTCCGCCGCGGTGAGCAGCGCCGCCGCGGTCTCCCCCTCGCCGTCGCGTACCGCCCGGGCCAGGGTGCCGATGCCCGGCGGGCCGTCGGCGGTGTCGCGGAACCGCCAGCTCCGGTAGAGGAAGGCGACGCCGTCGGCGAGGGGCGAGGCGGTCGCCGTGCCGGCGGGCAGGGCCTCGCCGGTGACCGCCGCCAGCCAGTCCCGCATCCCCGGCGAGTAGCCCTCCGCGCCGCTGCACAGGTCGCCGAGCACGGCGCCCGCCTCCACGGAGGCGAGCTGGTCGCGGTCGCCGAGCAGCACCAGCCGGGCGCCCGGGGGCAGGGCGTCCACCAGCCGTGCCATCAGGGGCAGGTCCACCATGGAGGCCTCGTCGACCAGCAGCACGTCCAGGTGCAGCGGATTGTCGGCGTCGTGGCCGAAGCGGGCGCGGTCCGGCCGGGCCCGCAGGAGCCGGTGCAGGGTGACCGCCTCCCGGGGGATGGCCTCCAGCACTGCCGGCGACTGCAGCGCCGCGTCCCCGGGCAGGCTCGCGGTGATGGACTCGGTCAGCCGTGCCGCGGCCTTGCCGGTGGGTGCGGCGAGGCGGATGCGCGGCGCCGAGCCACCGGCCAGGCCCTGCTCGGCGAGCAGCGCGAGCACCCGGCTGACCGTGCGGGTCTTGCCGGTGCCCGGGCCGCCGGAGATCACCGTCACGCCGCGCCGGACGGCGACGGCGGCGGCCACCCGCTGCCAGTCCACGCCGTCGTCGGGCCGCGGGAACAGGCGCTCCAGCCCGTCCCGGAGCAGGGCGTCGTCCACCGGGTGGTCGTGGCCGGCGAGGGCCACGAGCCCGTGGGCGAGGTCCTGCTCGAAGCACCAGTAGCGGCGCAGGTAGAGCCGGTCGCCGTCGAGCACTAGCGGTGCGAGGCCGCCCGGGGGCTGCACCGCCGGCGAGGCCTGCAGGGCGTCGCGCCACGCCGCCAGTCCCGGTGCGGCGATCCCCGGGCCCTCCGCGGCGGCGTCGGCGAACAGCGTGCGCCCGGCGTGGCGGGCGAGGTCCACGCAGATGTGGCCCTCGCCGAGCTGCTGGCTGGCGAGGGCGGCGGCGGCGAGCAGGGCGTCGTCGCCGCCCTCGCCGGCGAGCCCGGCGACGAAACCGGCGAAATGGGCGTCCAGCCGGCGCAGTGTCCGGGCATCGACGGCGGCGCGCAGGCGCGGGTCCATCAGGCGGCCTCCGTGTCGCCGCTGAACAGGGCGTCCAGCCGCTCGATGAGCGCACGCGGCGGGCGTTCGCGGTACACGCCGGTCGCCGGGCCCTGTGCCGGCGTCATGCCGCGGAGGAAGAGGTAGCGCACGCCGCCGAAGTGGCGGTCGTAGTCGTAGTCCGGCAGCCGGCTGCGCAGGAAGCGGTGCACCGCCAGGGCGTAGAGGGCGTACTGGAGGTCGTAGCGGCTGGCGGCCACGGCGCGGGCCAGGCGCGCCGGGGTGTAGGCCGCCGCGCTGCCGCCCAGGTGGTTGGACTTGTAGTCCACGACGAAGTAGCGCCCGTCATGCTCGAAGACCAGGTCGATGTAGCCCTTGAGCATGCCCTGCAGCCGCCCGAAGGTGAGCGCCGGGCGGCGCCCGTCGCCGACCTCGGGGAGCGCCTCGTCGAGCTCTGCGGCGCCCACGTCCCGGACGGGGAAGAAGAACGCCAGCTCGTCCAGGCGCTGGCCGCGGTCGAGGGCGCTGAGGGTGACGCCGCTGTCGTCCAGCGGCGTGGCCAGCACGCCGCTGAGGTGGCCGGTGACCGTGGCCGCCCAGTCGCGGTCGAAGCCGTAGGCGGGCAGTAGCCGGGCGACGTGGCCGGCGAGGTCGTCCGGGTCGGTAAAGTCCGCGAGCTCCAGCACCCGGTGGAAGAAGGTGCCCGCCCGGGCGCCGCGGGGGAAGGCGTGGATGCCCTCGCCGGGGGTGTCGGCCGCCGCCGGCTCCGCCTCGTCGCCGGCGTCGTGGTCCGGCTGCTCGATGAGCTGGCCGGCATGGCTGGTGAGCAGACCGCTGTAGCTGCTCAGCCGCCAGCCCTGGCGGACATGGCCGTCCAGCGCCAGGGCCTGTCCGCGCCCGGGCGGGCCCACGGCGGCCGGTGTGCCGGCGTCGCCGCCGCCGTCGTCCAGGGCGGTCACCGTGACGATGCCGCCGTGCTCCGCCTCCAGGGCCTCCCACGGGGCGCGCAGGGCGGCGTCGTCGTCGGGGAGCTCGGCCACCGGGGGCGCGCCGTCCGGGTCCGGCGGCGGGAACAGCAGGTAGGCGAGGCCGGCATGCTCGCCGTCGTTGTAACGGCCCCAGGCAAGCTCGCAGCGGTGCGAGGCGCGGGTGAGGGCGACGTAGAGCAGCCGCAGTTCCTCGGCCATGGCCTCGCGGTAGGCCTGGGCCCGGTGGGCGTCGAGCTCGGCGGAGCCGAGGTCGAGCACGAGCTCGTCGTCGCCGGGGTGGAACAGCGGCGCCGCCGCGTCGTCCGGGGCGCGTCCGAGGGCGATGAAGGGCAGGAGGACGACCGGGTACTGCAGCCCCTTGCTCTTGTGGATGGTGACGATCTTCACCAGCTCGGCGTCGCTCTCGAGCCGCAGCTCGGCGGCCTCGCCGGCGGCGCCGGGGTCGTCGAGCTGTTCCTGGAACCAGCGCAACAGGGCGGTCACGCCGTAGTGCTCGGTGGCGGCCTCCTGGAGCAGCTCGCCGAGGTGGAGGAGGTTGGTCATGCGCCGCTCGCCGTCCGGCAGCGCGAACACCCGGCGGATCATCCCCTCCTCGTGCATGAGCGTGTGCAGCATGGGCAGCACGCCGCGCCGGTCCCAGCGCTCGCGGTAGCCGGCGAAGCGCTCCAGGCGCGCCTCCCACGGCGGGCCGAGGCGCAGTGCCTCGTGGAAGTCCGCGGCGGAGAGGCCGATCAGGCGCGTGCACACCGCCGCGCGCAGCAGGCCCTCGTCCTCGGGCTCGGCGACGGCGTGGAGGATGTGGCCGAGCTCCCGGGCCTCCTCGGTGGCGAATACGCTCTCGCGGCTGTGGTGGACGCTGGCCACGCCGCGGGCGTCGAGGGCGCTCTTCACCGCCTCCGCCTCGCTGTGGCTGCGCACCAGCACGGCGATGTCCCGGGCGCGCAGGGGCTCGTCGCCGAGCCGGGCGCGGCCCGCGTCGGCGCTGGCGAGCATCCCGGCGATACGCGCCGCGCAGGCCCCGGCGAGGCGTTCCCGGGCGCGGCCCTTGGCGATAGTGCGTTCCTTCTCGCCGCGCTCGTGGAACCACACCCGCAGGCCGGTGGGCGTGGCGCCGTCGATGGTCAGCGGGCGCTCGTCGGCGCGGCCGGCGGCGGTGACCGCCGGCAGGTCGATGCCCTGGTCGAAGATGAAGCGCCGCGGGTTGCGCCGGAACAGGGCGTCGATGCCGCGGACCAGGCTGTCGGTGGAGCGCCAGTTGGTGGCCAGGGTGAAGCGGCCGCCGTCCGCCGGTGTGCCCCGGCGGGCACGCAGGTAGGTGAAGATGTCGGCGCCGCGGAAGCTGTAGATGGCCTGCTTGGGGTCGCCGATCATGAACAGCCCGCAGCCCTCGCGGCCGGCGTAGATGCGCTGGAAGATCGTGTACTGCTCCGGGTCGGTGTCCTGGAACTCGTCGATGAGAGCCACCGGATGGCGCCGGGCCACGGCGTCGGCAAGGGCGCTGCCGTGGGGCCCGCGCAGCGCGTCCGCCAGGGTGGTGAGCAGGTCGTCGAAGGAGAGCACCTGCTCCGCGCGCTTGCGCTCGCGCAGCCCCTCACGCAGGCAGTCGAGGGCGTCGTGGAGCACCTGGATGCGCCGGGCCCCGGCGAGCTCGGCGGCGAGCGCGGCCAGCTCGCCGCAGGCGTCGAACAGGGGGTGGGCCGGCGGTTCGGTGCCGCGGCGGGCCGCGGCCTTGAGCACGTGGCCGGCCTGGGTCTGCGGGGTGAGCAGCTCGAACCCCGCGGGCAGCGGCAGGTGCGGGGCGTCGAACCACGTCGCCCACAGCGGCCGGAGGGCGGCCAGCCGGTCGGCCCGGTAGGCGCTGGCCGAGGCGCTCAGGACCTTCGATGCGGCGGCCTCGTGGAGCCGGGCCACGGCCTCGTCGCCGGCCTCCCGCCACAGCCCTGCCGCGCGCGTCGCGGTCGCCTCGAAGCGTTGCTCCAGCGCGGCCAGGGCGTCGTCGTCCGGCTCCGGGATCACGCGCAGGCGGTGGCGGTCGAGATAGCCCTTCACCGCGGCGAGCAGCGCCTCGGGCGTGGCCCACTCGGAACGCACCCAGCGGGCGTAGGCCTCGGAGCAGCCGTAGAAGCGGCGGCGCCAGAAGTCCTCGGCGAGGGCGCGGCGCAGGTGGTGCTCGTCGGCGATGAACTCGGCCCGGAACAGCGAGCCGCTCTCGAAGGCGTTCTCGCGCAGGGTGCGGTGGCAGAAGCCGTGGATGGTGTGGATCGGGGCCTCGTCCATGCGTGTGAGCATTTCCGAGAGCCGCCGGGCGCAGTCGGCGTGGTCGTCGCGGCGGGCAAGCAGCCCCTGCAGCACCGGGTCGTCTCCGGGCGCCTCACCCGCCGCGAAGGCGTCCGCGGCCCCGCGCAGGCGGCGGCGGATGCGCTCGCGCAGCTCTTCGGTGGCGGCCTCGGTAAAGGTGACCACCAGGATGTCGCGGAGGTCGAGGTCGCGACCGAGCGCCGGCTCGGCGTCGAGCAGCAGGCGCAGGTAGAGCGCGGCGATGGTGAAGGTCTTGCCCGTCCCGGCGCTCGCCTCGATCAGCCGCAGCCCGGACAGGGGAAAGGTGTCGATGTCCAGCGCGTGCATGGGCGCGATCCCGTGAAACGCCGTCAGCGTAGCACGCCCCGGCGCAGCAGTCGCCAGAGCACGCCCCAGCCGAAGATCAGGGGGTGGTGCCGTACCCGGGGGGAGAGCTCGACGCGCTCGCCGGTGTGGCGTTCGAGCTTCCAGGCGGCGTAATCCAGGCCACCGTCGAAGGTGGCGCTGGCCTTGGCGAGGCGCAGTATCGACAGGGCCGCCCCCTGGAGGCGGCGTGCGCGCCAGGCCGTGCGGGCGCGGAGCCGGCGCCAGGGCCCGGCGGTGCAGTGGTAGCCGCTGCCGGACGGGTCGCGGCGCAGCCGGCCGTCGAGCCGGGGCAGGGCCGCCTCGGTCAGCGCCCGGTAATGGTCGCGGTCGTGGTCAACGAGCCCGCGGACGCGGTCCGGGCGCTCGGGGCGGAGCTCGGTGGCGTAGCTCAGCGCGAGCCCGCGGGCCCATAGCCTCTCCGCGTCGAAGGTGCCGGGGAGCATCGGGGCGGTCTCGTCGATGAGGCGTGGCACGGCCCGGGCGAGCAGCGCGGTGATCGCGCCGGCGGCCGCCCGGTCGCGCCGGTAGGCGAGCACCGCCGGCTGGGCGAAGCGGCCCCAGACGTAGGGGTGGAACCAGCGCCCGATGCCGCGGGCGAGCTGACGGCGGGAGAGTACGGCGTATTTGGCACGAAGCGTGCGCCCCTCGTGGCGTTGCTCCAGGTAGAACACGCTCGGCGGCAGCGCGGCGGTGACCGGAGCCAGCCAGCGGCGCCCGAAGGCGCCGCGGTAGCCGTCCACGATGGCGTAGAGGTCGATCAGCCCGTCCGCCGGGTCGACGTCGCGCAGGCAGGAGCCGTAGGCGATCACGGCCAGGAGGTTGTCGCCGAGGCGTTCCGCGAGCGCGTCCGCGACGGCTGCCACCGCCGCCGGCGGGGGGCGCTCCAGCCGACCGGCGACCAGCGTCTCGAGCGCGTCGCCCCCCTCTGCGGCCACGGTCATGGCGGGGTCAGCCCCGTCCGCCGGCGCGCTGTGCGCTCCCGTCCTCGGCGAGCGAGGCGAATGCCTCGCCGATCCACTCGATCTGCTCCGGGGTGTGCGCGGCACTGACGCTGCAGCGCACGAGGGACTTGCCGTCCGGGGTGGCCGGTGGGAACACGAGGTTCACGTAGACGCCGTTCTCGAGCAGGCCGTGCCACAGTGCCAGCGCCTCCTCGCGGGTGTCGAGCAGCACCGCCACCACCGGGCTGAGTTCCGGGCCGACCCGGTAGCCGGTATCGGTGAGGCTCCGGTAGAGTGCGTCCGCGTTGTCCCACAGGCGCTCGCGCAGCTCCGGGCGATCGCGCAGCTGGCGCAGCGCGGCGCGGGTGGAGGCGATCACCGACGGCGACGGCGAGGCGGTGAAGATATAGGGGCGGCTCGCGTAGCGTACCTGCTCCAGGGCCTCGTGGTCGCTGACGCAGAACCCGCCGATGCCGGCGAGGCTCTTGCTGAAGGTGCCGACGATGAAGTCGACGTCCCCGCCGACGTCGGCGTAGGCGGTCACGCCCTCGCCCTGAGGGCCGTAGACGCCGAGGGAGTGCGCTTCGTCCACCATCAGGTAGGCGCCGTAGGCGTGCTTGAGCGCGGCGATCTCGGCGAGCGGCGCGGTGTCGCCGAGCATGCTGTAGAGCCCTTCGACCACGATCAGCGTGCGCGAGGCGCGCTCACCGAGGCGCTTGAGGCGTTTCTCCAGGCTTGCCGTGTCGTTGTGGCGGAAGCGCACCATGTCGGCGCCGCTCAGGCGGCAGCCGTCGTAGATGCTGGCGTGGCAGTCCGCGTCGATGAGGATCACATCACCGGGCCCGGCAAGGCTGGAGAGCATGCCCAGGTTGGCCTGGTAGCCGGTGGAGAACACCATCCCGTGGGCCTTGCCGTAGAAGTCCGCGAGCTCCTCCTCGAGGAGCCGGTGACCGTCGTAGCTGCCGTTGGCCATGCGTGAGCCCGTGGTCCCCGTGCCGTGCTCCCGCAGCGCCGTCTCGGCGGCACTGACACACTCCGGCTCGAAGGTGAGGCCCAGGTAGTTGTTGGTCCCGGCGAGGATGACCCGGCGGCCGTCGATACGGGCCTCGGTGGGGGAGAGCACCGACTCGATCGGGGTGTCGAATGGATCGATGCCGGTGGACAGCAGCGCCTCGCGCTCGCGGCGCAGCGTGTCGAACTTGTCCAGCAGGGCCATTCAGGCGTCCTCCTCAAGGGTCTGGATCAGGGCGGCGAGCTGGCCGGGGGTGCGGATGTCGGCCAGGGCGTTGACCGGGACGACGACGTCGAACTCGTCCTCGATCTGCATCACCAGGTCCATGACGTTGACGGAATCGAGGCCGGCGTGACTGAGCAGATCGGTGTCCTCCCCGATAGTGACGTCCTCCTCGGCGAGCGTGCGGATCTGCCCGGTCAGGGTTTCCAGTATCTGTTGATAGCTGTGGTTCATGGGGACCTTCAGCAGTCGTGGTGCGCCAGGCACGTATCGGTGCCCGGGCGCAGGGCATCGGCCAGACGGATGCTCGGGCGCCATCCGGTGGCCTCGGTATAGCGCGCGATGTCGCAGCGCCAGTCGGGGTGGCGGAGTTCCTGGACCTTGCCCGGCGTGAGCATCGGCGCGTAGCCGAACGCCCGGGCGAGGGCCAGATTGACCGATGCCACCGTGTACAGGGCGAACCCCGGCAGCGGCACCCGCCAGACCCGGTGTCCCAGGGCAGTGCCGGCGATCCGCGCGATGTCGCCCCATCCGTAGCCGTCCGCGGTGCCGTCGTGCAGCTCGAACAGCCCGCGCGGCGGCTGGGGCTGGGCGAGCCAGCAGCGGATCGCCGCGACCAGGTCGCGGACGTGGAGCAGCGTTATCCGCGCGTCCAGGCGGCCGGGTACCGGCAGTATGCCCCGGTTCATGGCGTCGAAAAGCGGCTGCATCTCCCGGTCGCCGGGGCCGTAGACCGCGGTCGGTCGCAGGATGGTCCACGGCATCACGTCCGCGTTGCCCGTCAGGCAGTCCTCGGCCAGGCGCTTGCTGTGTGCATACCACGACAGACCCGGCTCACGCGCGGCCAGGGACGAGAGCAGCAGGAAACGCGGCCACGGCCGGCGCCGTGCCGCGGCGTGCACCAGCGTCGCGGTGCCGCCGGTGTTGACCGTCTCGAATGCCCGTGCCGAGGCACCGCGTACAGTACCCGCGCAGTGGACGACCGCGTCCGCCCCGTCGACCAGGCGCTCGGCGGCGGCCTCGTCGCGCACGTCGCCCTGCAGCCACTCGGTGCCGTCGCGTACCGGTGCGCTGCGGTGGGCAAGGGCACGGACGTGCCAGCCATCGGCGAGCAGGCGCCGCCGGAGCGCGGAGCCGATGAAACCGGTGGCGCCGGTGAGCGCGACGGTGCCGGACATCGCCGGGGCTCAGCTCCCGGTCTGCGCCGGTTCCGGCGCCCGCGCCGCCTGCCGGGCGAGGTAGTCCTGGCGGGCGCGGGAGCGCGAGAGCTTGCCGGAGGAGGTGCGCGGCAGTGTGTGCGCGCCGACCAGGTCCACCTCCGGGGAGACGCCGAAGTGCGCCTGCACCCGTGCCTGGACCCTCGCGCGCAGCTCGGTGCGCGCCTCGCTGCCGGTCAGCCGGCACTGCAGCACCAGCACCACGCGCTCGCCCCCGTCGTCGTCGACGGCGAAGGCGCTGACGTCGCCGGTGCGCACGTCCGGTTCCCGTTCGACGGCCTGCTCCAGGTCCTCGGGCCAGAGGTTGCGCCCGTTGATGATGATGAGGTCCTTGTGCCGGCCGGTGATCACCAGCCCCTGCCCGCCGAGGT
>NZ_WNXE01000032.1:23129-26395 GCF_010993615.1 Arhodomonas sp. KWT
CGCCGAGGTCGCCGGTGTACAGCCAGCCATCGGGATCCAGGGCCTTGCGGGTGGCGGACTCGTCGTTGTAGTAGCCGCTCATCAGGCTCGGGCCGCGCACGGTGACGTGGCCGATATGGCCCTGGGGCAGCGGGGTGCCGTCGCGCTCGCGGATGACGACCTCGTGTCCGGGCAGGACCTCGCCGCAGACCGCGAGCTCGCGGACCTCGCCGCCCTCGCGGGGGTGGCGGGCGATGTCCTCCGCGGCCATCGCCTCGGCGTCGGCACGGTCGATCTGCAGTCCGGCGCCCGCCGGCGCGAAGGTCACCGCCAGCGAGGCCTCCGCCAGGCCGTAGCAGGCGCGGAAGGCGTGTTCGCCGAAGCCCGCCGGCGCCAGGCGCTCGGCGAAGCGGCGCAGCGGCTCCGGGCGGACGAGCTCCGCGCCCACGCCGGCGACCCGCCAGCGCGAGAGGTCGAGCTGCTCGACGTCGCTGTCGCGCACGCGTCGGGCGCAGAGGTCATAGCCGAACGGCGGCGCGAAGGCGACCGAGCCGCCGTTGCGGCTGATCAGCCGCAGCCACTGGACGGGGCGCACCGCGAAGTCGCGGGTGCCCATGTAGTCCACGGAGCGCTGGGAGGCCAGCGGGCCGAGGAGCAGCCCGACCATGCCCATGTCGTGGTAGAAGGGCAGCCAGGAGGCGCAGCGGTCGCCTGCATGGATGCCGAGGCCGTGGCGCACGATGCCCCGGAGGTTGCTCATCACCGCCTCGGCACGGATGACCACGCCCCGCGGTGCCTGGGTGCTCCCGGAGGTGAACTGCAGGTACGCGATCTCCTCCGGGCGCGTGGGCTCCGGTGTCGCCTCCGCCGGTTCGAGGCCCGCCAGGGATTCCGGGGTGTGCAGCCCCACACCCGCGATCCCCGAGGCGGCCTCGTCGAGGAAGGGCTTGAACGCCTCGGAGGCCAGGGCGACGCCCGGCCGGGCCTGTTCCAGCAGCCCGCGGATCTGGTCCACGTAGGCCTGCCGGCCACCCAGGTTCAGGGACACCGGCAGCGCGACGGGCACGAGCCCGGCATACTGGCAGGCAAAGAACACCTCCGGGAACGTCGAGGTGGTCTCGGCGACCACCGCGACGCGCTCGCCGCGCTGCATCCCCAGCCCGATCAGGCGCCGGGCGGTGGTCAGCGCGCGCCGGCGCAGCTCGCCGTAGGGCACGGCCTCGGTGAGTCGTCCGCGGGCGTCATGGAAGTTCAGCCCGGTGTGTCCCTCCGCCGCGTAGTCCAGCGCCTCGGCGAGCGTGGCAAAGGACCCTGGATTGAGCGGTACCGTGTTGACGGTCGGCGTCGCGGCGCCCGGGCCGTCAGGGCCAGCAGCTCGCGATGTGTTCGATGATGCGGGCATTGGCTGATTCATTTGTCTCGTTGACGTGGGACAGGTCCGGGGGGCCGGGCCACCCCCGATCCTCGAACTCCCGGCCGTCGAAGGTCTGCGGCTCGGGGTAACGGGGGAGGACGTGGAAGTGCACGTCCGGGTCGACCATCATCAGCATGAGGTAGTTCAGGCGTTCGTAGGAGAACGCCCGCTGCAGGGCCTGCTCGATGTCGGCGGTGACCCCGCGCAGCTCCGAGAAGGCCGCCGCGCTGAGTTCCGGGAACGCCTGCGCCGGCTCCCGTGCCGCCAGCACCAGGGCACCCAGTGTCGCCTGACGGGGACGAAGGAGTACGCTCCAGTGGGTGTAGTTGCGGATGCACGTATCCGGTGCGCCGAATTTGCGCATCGTGGCGTTCCACTCAGTGCCGTCGACGCCGTCCATTCGTTCGCTCATGCCCGTGATGCCGTCCGGTGCGGACCGTCCGCACGTAGATGACTGATCGATGACACGCAAGTGTGCCATGATTGCCAACATAATTGTATGTATCGGGACACCTGACCATGTCACTGGAGGATAGTGCGGCCCCGGCGGCTACCGGCGCGGACGCGGAGGACGGCCGTACACCGGGGCAGGCAGCCGGTACGTCCGGTGCCCCCGAGCTGCGCCGTGCGGACGGACGCGCCGGGCTGCGCGCCTTCATGCAGGTGCCCGCCGAGGTCTACCGCGACGATCCCGCCTGGGTGGCGCCGCTGTGGCTGGAGCGCCGCCTGCACTACTCCCGGCAGAATCCCTTCCTCCACCACGGGCGCTGGCAGGGCTGGGTCGCGATGCGTGACGGCCGCCCGGTCGGGCGCATCTCCGCGCAGGTCGATACCCTGCACCAGGCGCGCTACGGCGCCACCGGTCATTTCGGGCTGCTGGAGGCGGAAGACGATCCGTCGGTCTTCCGCGCCCTGGTCGCGGCGGCGGAACAGTGGCTCGCCGCCCAGGGCGTGCGTGAGGTCACCGGGCCGTTCAGCTTCTCGATCAACCAGGAATGCGGCCTGCTGGTGGACGGCTTCGAGACCCCGCCCGCGGTGATGATGCCCCACGGCCGGCGCTGGTACGCGCCGCGCCTGGAGGCGGAGGGCTACCGCCCCGCCCAGGACCTGATTGCCTACGGTATCGACACGGGTTTCCGTCATCCGCCGGCGATGACCGCCCTGCTGGGCCGGTTCGGCGAGCGGGTGCGGCTGCGTTCGCTGCGCCGCCGCGAACTCGGTCGGGAGCTGGAGCTGCTGCGGGGGATCTTCAACGACGCCTGGTCGCGGAACTGGGGCTTCGTGCCTTTCACCGCCGAGGAGTTCGCCGAGCTCGGCCAGGTCCTGCGCTGGGTGGTCGACGACGATCTCGTGCGCATCGCTGAGGTGGACGGCGAGGCGGCGGCGTTCATCGTCGGCCTGCCGGACCTCAACGAGCTCATCGCCGACCTGGACGGGCGGCTGCTGCCGTTCGGCTGGCTGCGCCTGATCCGCCGCCTGCGCGGCGGTGCCGCGACCCGCGGGCGTGTGCCGCTGATGGGGGTGCGCCGGTGCTACCAGGACTCGCCCCTCGGGGCGGCGCTCGCCTTCGCGGTGATCTCCGGGGCGCAGTCCGCCTATCTCGAGCGGGGCATCCGCTGGGCCGAGCTGTCCTGGATCCTCGATGACAACGCGGGCATGCGCAAGATCCTGGAACGCCTCGGGGGCGAGCCCTACAAGCGCTACCGCCTCTACCGGAAGGCCATCGCGTGAGCGCCCGGGTGATCCGTGCCCGGGCCGGCGCCGCACCGCCGGAGCCCTTCGATGCCGTCGTCCTGGCCGCCGACCGCGGGCCCGCGGACCCGGTGGCTGCCGCCACCGGGTCCGCCTGCAAGGTCCTCGCGCCGGTGGCCGG
>NZ_WNXE01000330.1:0-2153 GCF_010993615.1 Arhodomonas sp. KWT
TTCATGGCGGATATCTCCCATGAGCTGCGCACGCCACTGTCGGTGCTGCGGGCCGAGCTGGAGGCCATGGAGGACGGCGTGCGCCCGCTCACCCGTGAGTCCCTGACGGGCCTGCAGGGCAGTGTCGCCACGCTGAGCAAGCTCGTCGACGACCTCTACGAGCTCTCGCTCTCCGACGCCGGCGCGCTCAACTACCGCATGGAGGTGCTGGACCTCGCCGAACTGGCGAGAACGGCCGCAGGGCAGTGGCGTGCGCGGATGGCCGATGCCGGTCTCAGGCTGGCGCTGACGGTGCCCGGGCAGCCGGTGACGGTTACCGCCGACCGTGGCCGTATCGGTCAGCTCCTGGGCAATCTGCTTTACAACAGCCTGTCCTATACGGACCGCGGCGGCGAGGTGCACCTGTCCCTGGCCACGGAGGGTGGCGAGGCCGTGCTGCGGCTGGAGGATTCCGCGCCGGGCGTGCCCGCCGAGGCCCTGGAGCGGCTGTTCGAGCGGCTCTACCGGGTCGAGGGCTCACGCAGCCGCTCCAGCGGCGGCGCCGGCCTGGGGCTTGCGATATGCCGTAACATAGCTGTGGCCCACGGTGGTCGAATCGAGGCCTATGCAGCGCCCGCCGGCGGTGTCGGCATACGGCTGACGTTGCCGCTGGCGGGCTGAACGACGGGACATGACTCAACCAGGAGGGTACCGGGGCATGAGTGGATGCATCCTCATCGTCGAGGACGAGCCCCAGCTGGCGGGGCTGCTGGCCGACTACCTGCGTGCGGCGGACTACGAGCCGCACGTGCTGGGCGACGGCCGCGAGGTCGTCCCGTGGGTCCGCGCCAATCAGCCCGATCTCGTGCTCTTGGACCTCATGCTCCCCGGCGAGGACGGCATGAGCGTGTGCCGCGCGATCCGCGGCTTCAGCGACGTGCCGGTGGTCATGGTCACCGCCCGGGTGGAGGAGATCGACCGTCTCCTCGGCCTGGAGCTCGGCGCCGACGACTACATCTGCAAGCCCTTCAGTCCCCGCGAGGTGGTCGCCCGGGTCAAGGCCATCCTGCGCCGGACCCGCAGCGACGCGCCTGCCGGTGCGGGGCGGGGGCTGGTCGTGGACGAGGCCGGCTACCGTGCCAGCCTCGACGGCGAGCCGCTGTCGCTGACACCGGTGGAGTTCCGCCTGCTCGCCACCCTCGCCGGGCACCCGGGCCGGGTGTTCTCGCGGGACCAGCTCCTCGATCACCTCTACGACGATCACCGCGTGGTGACCGACCGCACCGTGGACACCCACGTCAAGAACCTGCGCCGCAAGATGGCCGTTATCCGCGGCGACCAGGAGCTGATCCGCTCCGTCTACGGCGTGGGCTACCGCCTCGAGGCCCTGGGCTGAGGTTCGGGCCCGGCGGCGTTTCACATTCTCTCCCCGATTCGCGCATATTCCCTCCACGGCCCGTGCCCAGAATCGTCTGCGAGGTCGCGGTGAATCGCGGCCGTGAAAGTCGCAGCAAGTACGGGAGATGACTCATGCACAAGGGCAAGTTTCTGATCGGTGCCGCCGTCCTCACCGTTGCCGTGGCGGGTCTGGCCAACGCCGGCCCGGATCGCCGCGGGCATTTCGGTGCGCCGGGAATGATGGGGATGGGGCCGGACGACCTGCCGATGAGTGTCCAGGCGCTCAAGGAGCGCCAGGCCGGGCGCTTCTCCGAGGCGGACGTCAACGGCGACGGCCGGCTCGACGCCGACGAGATGCAGGCGCTGATGATGCGCATGCGCGCCGAGCGCCGCATCCAGCGGCTCGACAGCGACGGCGACGGCGCCGTCAGTCAGGAGGAATTCGCCTATCCCATGGAACGGCGTCTGATGCGCATGGACCGCAACGGCGACGGGCGCATCGACGAAACCGAGGCGGCGTCAGGGCGCCGTGGCTGGCATGGCGACCACGATCGCCGAGGCGACTGCCGGGACGACGACCGTCGCCCCCGCCGTGGTGACAGCCGCTGGGACGACGACCGCGACTGATGCCGTCCGAATCGCCGGTGGCGGTCCCGGCCCCGTCACCGGCGTCCTTTTCCACCCGGACTGTGTGGGTGTCGGCCGGGCTGTCGCGGCGGGGGGCTGTATTGCGGGTCAGCCCCTCGCCGCCGGCAGGTTCAGCATCACCACGCCGG
>NZ_WNXE01000331.1:0-2131 GCF_010993615.1 Arhodomonas sp. KWT
TCCATCGCCTCCGCCGAGGTCAACCGCTCGCAGAGCCCGCACCGGGGCATGATCAACGGGCTCTACGTCTCCTCGTATTACCTCGGCGGCGTGCTGGGCTCGTATCTGCCCGGCCTGGTTTATGAACGCTGGGGCTGGACCCCGACCGTCGCGGTGATCGCCGTGGTCGCGCTTGCCGGGCTGGTGCTGAGCCAGCGCTACGCCAGCGTCAGCGCCCGAGGCGTTCGCTGAAGCGCCGGCGGAACGCCGCCAGCTTGGGGGCGATGACCACCTGGCAGTAGCCCTGCTCCGGATGGTTGCGGAAGTAGTTCTGGTGGTAGTCCTCCGCCGGGTGGAAGCGGGACAGTGGCACCACCTCGGTAACGACCGGGTCGGCGAATACCCCCTCGCGTTCCAGCTCGGCGATCGCGGCCCCGGCATCGGCCTTCTGCTCGTCGTCGTGGTAGAGGATGACGGAGCGGTACTGCGGGCCGACATCGTGGCCCTGGCGATTGGGCGTGGTCGGGTCGTGGACGGAGAAGAACACGCCCAGCAGCTCCCGATAGCCCACCGCCGAGGGGTCGTAGGCGATCTGAACCACTTCCGCGTGGCCGGTGTCGCCCCGGCACACCGCCTCGTAGGTGGGGGCTTCGGCGTGGCCGCCGGCGTAGCCGGGGGTTACCGACCGGACCCCGGGCAGCTCCTGGAACACGGCCTCCAGGCACCAGAAACAGCCGCCGCCAAGGGTTGCCAGGGCCGTGTCGTCCATCTCGCTCATGGGGCTGCTCCGTATCCGCCGGGTCAGGACGCCCGCCGCTCGAGCTCGCGGCGCAGGCGCTCGACCTCGCGCTCGGCCTCGACCTGTGCCGTGACGTCCTTCTGGATGCCGATGAAGTAGGTAAGCCGGTCTTCGTCGTTGAACACCGGAGTGATGGAGAGCTCGTTGTAGAACAGCGAGCCGTCCTTGCGGTAGTTGCGCAGCACGACGCGGCAGGGCCTGTCCGCCGCCATTGCGGTGCGCAGTGTCGCCAGTCCGGGCTGGTCCCGGTCCTCGTTCTGGAGGAAGCGGCAGTCCCGGAACAGGATCTCGTCGCGGTGATAGCCTGTCAGCCGCTCGAATGCCTCGTTCACGTAGATGAGGATGTGATCGTCCCCCTCCTGCTCGGCAACGACAATGCCGTCGTTCGAGGCGTCCAGCAGTCGCTGGAGGAGCACCGGGTCGAGGCTGTCCACGTCCGCCATTCCATTGCCCTGTACCAAGTCATCTGCCGCTTAGCTTACTAAGCCGGTTACAGGTAACGCCACCCTGCGGCAGGCGCGCCATGCCGCGCCCGGCAGCGTCCCGGACCTGAACGGTCCGTGCTGCCCGGGTGTGTGCCGGCCTACCGGCTCAGCCGGCGTCGTGCGGTCCGCCGTGCCCGCCCGGCGGTTCCGGATTGCCGGCGGGTAGCCATACCGGGGTCCGGGCGGCGGCACGCTCGTGCTCGAGCGCCCAGCGCACCGACGGGAAGGCCAGCTCGTCCCACGGGATCTCACCCCAGGTGAACAGGCCGACGGCCTGGGACTCGGGGCCGGCGGCGACGGCGGGGTCCAGCAGTCGTGCGCGGTAGATCAACTGGACCTGGTTGATATGGATAAGGTTGTAGACCGCGAGCAGCCCGTCGAGTGCCAGCGCGGCGTTCGCCTCCTCCATGGCCTCGCGGCGGGCGCCGTCCTCGGTGCTCTCGTGCAGCTCCAGGTAGCCGGCGGGCAGTGTCCAGTAGCCGACACGCGGCGGGATGGCACGGCGGCAGAGCAGGAAACGCGCGCCGAGTCGGGGCACGCTGCCAACGACGATGCGCGGGTTCTCGTAGGCGATGTAGCCGCAGTCCGGGCAGGTCAGGCGGGGACGGTCGTCACCGGCCGGGGTGCGCTCGACACGCGGGCCGCTGTCGGGTGAGGAGGGAGTGGACATGAAATCCTCGCCGCGGGAGAAACCCACGGCGAGGATAGCGTGACGGGCGCGGCATCGCCACGCCCGCCGGGTCGCTGCCGCCTAGAATCGGTAGCCCACCGCGATGGTGTAGACCCAGGGATCGATGTCGACGTCGATGGTGCTCTTCGGGTTGGGGCCGCCGGAGAGGGTCGCCTCGGTGTCGATGTCGATGTAGCG
>NZ_WNXE01000332.1:0-2120 GCF_010993615.1 Arhodomonas sp. KWT
GGCGCACGGCGCGCACGGTGGGCACTGATCTCCTGCCACGTCCGCTCGATGTGCTCGATGGAACGGTCGGTGACGCCTTCGCCGTCCCCGACGAGCCATTCCTCGAGCTCCGGGGAAATGCTCACGCCGAGCCAGTGCAGGAAGCGGATATTCCGCGGCCCCTTCACCGGGCACATGGTCAGCAGCAGCTCCGGCGGCGTCTCCGGCAGACCGTTATCGACCAGCGCGTCCACCAGGTCCGTGAACTCGTGGGCATGATAGATGATCTGCGTGGTAAAGAAGTCCACGCCCGTCGCCATCTTGCGACGCATCCGGTCGGCCTCGCCATCCCGTGTGGGGATGCAGATGTTGCCGACCCGCAGGCCGGGCTCGGCGATCGCCTTACGGATCATCTCGTTGGCCTCGGGCACGGACGGCCCGGGGTAGTCCACCCCGCTCTTCTCGCCGCCGACGAGGACGAACTGGCGCACGCCGTACTCCTCCCACGTCTCGCGGAACCAGTCCGCCTGCTCCTCGCGGGTGAGATGCACGACGACACGGTTGATCATCGACTCGATGCCCAGCTCGTCGCGAATCCGGCGGGCCAGGACCCGGGGCTCCATGCGCGGCTCGAAGGGGCGCTTGCGCTCGCCCTTGTCGCTCTTGGAGCTCTCCTCACGGATCTCGGGAATGTTCACGGCGTCGAGACCGACCGCCTCGTTAATGGTCGCGACCTTCTCCAGCGCGGCCTCGACGCCGGCCTCGCTCTCCCGCAGTACGGGCGGGACGACCTCCAGGTGCAGCCCGGCGGGCCGCGTGTCCAGGTTTTTCGGCTGCGTCACGCGTTTCCCCCCTGTATGCTTCGTTAACAGGACACCGCCGCCACGCGTTGCGCAGGCCGGCTGCCGGGCGATCTCCTCACCCCGGCGCCATCGACGGTGTAAATGGATCCGCCTGATATGGCGAAATCAGCTTGATCAGTCTCGGGCGGGAACCCGGGAAGGTCAAGGTTTTTGTGAGTTTCATGAATGCCCCGAATCCGCAAAGTGAAACATTTTCATATTAACGGGAGGCATAGCATGCCCGCGATCCGCCTGCTTACCCTCGCCTGTCTCGCCCTGGTTCTCGGCGCCTGCACGCAGAAACCGCAGTCGCTGGAGCTCTCGCTGAACCCGCCGGAACCGGCCGCGAGCGTCTCCGGCGGCCCGGCCGTCGCTCTCGAGACCGTGGACCGCCGTCCGGACAAGACGCTCGGCACCGTGGCGAGCTACAACGACAAGGGCGATGCCCCGATCACGACGGATCAGGACGTCGCCTACGTGCTCAAAGTCGCCACCGGCGAGACGCTCAAGCGCGCCGGCTTTCAGCCGGAGCTGTGGTCCGACAGTGCCTCTCCGCGACTGATCATCGAGATCACGACGCTGAATCATGAGGTCACGGCCGACATCCCCCGCCGGCTCCGCACCGAGGTGACGCTGACCGCCCGTGCCTGGCGCGGCGGGGAGCGTTTCACCGCGAAAGCCACGGCCTCCCACGAGAGCCGCATGGCGACGGCCCCGGGCCCCGAGCGCAATGCCAGTGAGATCGAGCGCGGACTGCGCGACGCCCTGCGCCAGCTCTTCGACCAGCGGCTGGTGGACTTCCTGGCGGGCCGGGGCTGAACCCGACCCGACTGCGCTGGCGTGTCGAATCGGCGGGATGTCGGCTGCCAGGAGCAGCTGACCGACGGCACTGCACCGGCGTGTCAAATTGCAACAGTCGTCGGCCTCCGACCTACCGGAAAGCTACCGGAAACGGTACCCCGGCACACCGCCGGCGATCTCGTGTAGGTCGTGCACGGCCACGGGCCGTGTGCGACGGCTGCCCTGCCGGCAGGCGGAAACGGCTCGCGCGCGCAGACCTCCGGCACCTAGGAGGCAACCTTGTGTCGGCTGCCAGGAGCAGCCGACCTACGGGCGCTGCTGCCCCCGAACCCGCGGGTCACCGCCGGCAGCCATGAGCAGCCGGCCTCGTATGTTTCCGCAGCGGAAGACCGGGAGGTCGTGCACGGCCGCGGGCCGTGTGCGACGTCCTCAATGACCGAGCCGGAATGTCGCACGCCTGCGGCGCACGACCTACCGCACAGGCCCGGCGGTGGCAGG
>NZ_WNXE01000333.1:0-2110 GCF_010993615.1 Arhodomonas sp. KWT
GGGCGCCGGCTCGATGCCGTGGTGTATTTCTCGGACCCGCGGGACGCCACCTCGCTGTTCCCGGACAGCCTGGCGCTGAAGCGCGAGTGCGTGGTCACGCGCACGCCGTTCCTTGCCTCCGAGGCCGCCGCGGTGGCGTGGTTCGGTATCGACTGGCTCGCCCGGGACGGGCGCAGTGCCGCGGCCAGCCACATCGATGGCGACGAGGCCGACGCCCTGGGCATGCGCCGGGATCCGGCGAACGACGTGGTCGCCCTGATCGCCCATGACACCCTCAAGGCGGAGATGCTGGCCTTTGCCGACGAGCACCGGGGGTTCCTCTCCCGGTTCGGCACGCGGCTCGGCACGGGGACCACCGGTGCACTGCTCAACGGCCGCCTCCCGGAGCGCCTGGGGGAGCCGGCGCCGGAGGTCCGGAACCTGGCCGGGCGCCTGCGCGGGCTCTCCGCCGCCGGTGACTGGGTCACGGGGATGGCCAGCGGCCCCCGCGGCGGCGACGTGCAGATCGCCGAGCTCGTGCGCCAGCGGCGCTGTCAGGCGGTGGTGTTCTTCGAGGACCCCCACGTCTCCCGGGAGCACGAGGCGGATATCCAGCTCATGGAGCGGGCCACCCGCATCCCCGGCAACGAGGTGCTCTGTCTACACGATCCGGCGACCGCCCGCGAGTGGGCCGCACGCCACCAGCGCTGCGAGGCCGCCGGCCGGGACGGCTGGATGACCCTGATCGACGCCTGCCGCCGGCGCTGGGGCGTGGAGCTCGTGCCCGTGGCGCCGACGGGCGAAGGCGGCGGCGAGCGGGCCGCGCTGCTGGACGCCGCCGCCTGGTACGTCCGTGCCCTGGTCTCCGAGCGTGCCCGCGGCACCGCCGCCACCGCCGGGCGGCTGCGTGTCGGCGTGGGCGGTGGTGGCCTGATCGGGGATCTCCTGGACGTCATCGCCTCGCTTGCGGAGCGGCTTCAGGCTGTGGACGACGCCCGTGGCGGTTTCGCCATGCCGTTGGTCCGGCGCGGTTATCGCCGCATGGCCAACGTCGAGGTCGTTCCGGAAGGCGGGGGCGCGGATGCGGTGCGCAATGCCGGTCACCTCGCCGCCGCGCTGTCCGCGACGCTCGCGCAGCCGGCGGCCACGGCGGACGGCGTCGACGTGAGGATCACGACGCTGTCGGACCCGCCGGAGAATGCCGGGGTGGTATCTGCGGGCCGACGCCAGTCGATGGGTGACGACGTGCTCGTGGTGCCACCCGGCGTGCACCTGCGGCTCGACGGTCACGTCAGCGGCGGCGGGGTCACCACGGTGATCTCCATGGCGCGGGACGCGCGTGCCGCGCTGACGGGGAAGACGCCGGGTTAGGGCGGCGCCGGGTCCCGCACGCCTGGCTGTGGCCTGCCAGTAGGTTGTTCACCCGGGGCCTGCCCGAAGACTGGAGGTGCGAGCCGGACGTCTCCGTCAGGACGCCCGGGTGTACAACCTTGTACGTTGTTCCCGGTCCGGGGTGGCGGATGGAAGTTCGGGCAGGTCGTGCGCCGCAGGCGTGGGACATTCCGGACCGGTCCCGGCGGCGTGGCGCACGGCGCCCCCGGGCGTCCGTCGGCGACGATGTCGGCTGCCGGGTGCAGCCGACCTTGCATGTCTCGGGTTTGAGGGGGCTGCGCGGCTAGCCGGAGAACCGCGCCGAGACACTCTGGAACGCCTGGCGGAAGGTCTCCGTCACCCGCTCCACGGTCGCCGCCTCATCGGCCGGGTCGACGTCGAACTCGGCCCACCATTCGCCGAAGGTCCGGCCGGATTCCGTTACCGGCCAGAGGCGCATCTGCGAGACGTAGTTGCGCACGGGCATGCCCGCCTCGAGGATCCGGTAGGCGCACAGGTATTCCCGGTCCGAGAGGGCGAGGAGCTCCTCGCGGATGCGCCCGCCCTCGTGGTCGACGAAGTTGCGCACACACCCGACCTGATCCGCGGGGCGGCCGTCCTCGATATGGCTTTCCGCGAACATCGGGTGGTAGTCCGGCAGGCCGTTGAAGTCCCGGAGCACCCCCCAGGCCTGTTCGATGTCCGCGTCGAGCACCATGGTTACGTAAACCCTTGCCATCGTCTCTCTCCTCCTCGGTGA
>NZ_WNXE01000334.1:0-2106 GCF_010993615.1 Arhodomonas sp. KWT
GGCAGGACACGGTGGTAGGTGAGCACCAGTAGCGACGGCGCCCGGCGGCGCCAGCCGATCGTCCCGGCCGCCCGGGCGGCAGCGCACACCCCGGCCCGCGCCGCCCGCCTGGCCGTGCGCAGCGACGCGCTCATCCGGCGACCCCCCGCAGGCGCGCGGGACGGCGAATCAGCGAGCGCACCAGGCCGCGCTGCTCCGCGGGCAGCAGCGGCGAGAACAGCACCGCCACCAGGAACACGCCGACAAGGGCCGCCCGCAGCAGCAGCGACCACACCAGCTCCGTCGGCCCCGCCTCGGCGATTGCGTAGAGCACGACGGCCAGCGCCAGGGCCGAGAGCACCCGGGCCCAGGGCAGGCCCATGTCGTACTCCCGGCGGGCCTGGGCATGGACCCACGTAAGCTCCACGGTCAGGGCGACCAGCGTGGCGAGCGCCGCACCGAGGGCGCCCAGCAACGGGATCAGCGCGAGGTAGCCCGCGCTGATCACCACCGCCGTGATCCCCGAGGCAACGGCCAGCTTGCGCGTCTTCTCGGCGAGCAGCAGGCCGAAGTTGGAAAACAGCGTCCAGACGTAGAGGACGTAGGCGAGGACCAGGATCGGCGCGATGTCCGCGGCGGGCCAGAACGCCGGGGCGGCCATCACGCGGATCACGTCGCCGACGAACATGGCGATCCCCAGCCCCATGAGGATGGTGAACAGCGCGAAGTACTGGAACGTCGTCTGGTAGACCTCGCGGGCATCGCCACGCTCGAGGATGCGGTAACGCTGGGTATCCCAGATGTTGGCGAACGTCCCCCAGGTAAACTCCACCAGCAGGAAGCCGAAGCGGTAGGCCAGTGCGTAGATGCCGACCTGTGCCATGTCCGTGAACACCCGCAGGAAGTAGCGGTCACCGAAGCTGATGTAGATCTGGAACAGCCCGGAGATCCAGAACGGGTAGCTGAACGCCACCAACACCCGCAGGTGGCGGCGCGACGGTCTCAACCGGGTATAACGCAGGGTGTAGCCGAGACCGAACAGCGCAATGGCGCCGGAGGAGAGCAGGTTGCTGAGAACCACCCCGGCGACGTGGAGCTCCAGCCACACCACGAGGTATAGGTTGAGCGCCACTTGCCAAACTAACTTCGAGATATTTAATGCCAAAAACAGCCATGGGCGCTGGTGGGCGCGGATGAAGTTGAGGCCGAAGTCCTCCACCCCCTGGGTGACCAGCAGCAGCCCGATCAGCGGGATCAGGTGGACGTAGAGCGCCTCGCCGAAGAGCACACGGGCCAGTGGCTCGGAGAAACCCGCCACCGCCATCGCCCCCAGCGCGCTCACGCCGGCACCGACGGCCAGCACCGTGGTCACCACCTCGTCACGCTCCGCCTTGCTGTCGGCCGCGAAGTAGTAGCGAAACAGCGCCTGCCCCATGCGCATGCCGAAGAAGACCTCGACCACGCTGAGCAACAGCGTGAACAGCTCCACGGCCCCGTAGTCGGCGGGGGTGAGGTAGCGGGTATAGATCGGCAGCATGATAAACGCCACGATCTTGCGGGCGATATTGCCCGCCCCGTAGATCGCGCTGTGCGAGACCATCCGGGCCGCTTCGCCGCTCATCCGCGCACCCCCTGGGCCATCCGGGCGTGCCGGGCACCGCGCGGGTCGAGACGCCGCAGTGCGGCGAGGCCGCGGCCAAGGTAATAGCAGTAGAAGATCAGCGCGTTCACCGCGAGCACCCGCAGCGGCTGGCCGGCGTACTTGCGTAGCGACGAGGCCACCAGCACCGCGGCCACCACCGCCATCGCGGCAAGCACCCCGCCGGTCCAGCCGGCCAGTAGCGCGGCGAGGCCGGCGAGATGCGCCGCGAGGAAGACCACCGTGAGCACGGCCACCCGGGAGCGGACCAGGGCGTGCCAGGAGCGGAAATCGCCGCGGCCGTGCCACGCCTCGCGCCGGATGAACGCGGCGAGCCCGCGGGGGAAGCCCTTGTGGACCACCCGCAAGGCGACATCGTTGACCACCGTCGCCCCCCATCGGCGCGCCCGCGCGCAGAGCTCGTAGTCCTCCCCGGTCTCCAGGGACGGATCGAAGCCGCCGAGCTCGCGAAAGAACGCCGTGTTGAT
>NZ_WNXE01000335.1:0-2091 GCF_010993615.1 Arhodomonas sp. KWT
GGCATCCCCTGCGAGGTGGAGGTCGCCAGCGAGTTCCGCTACCGCCGCCACGTGGTCGCGCCGGGGACGCTGTTCCTTACCATCTCCCAGTCCGGCGAGACCGCCGACACCCTTGCGGCGCTGCGCGAGGCGCGCAACCTCGGCTACATGGCGTCGCTGGCGATCTGCAACGTCCCCGAGAGCTCGCTGGTGCGCGAGTCCGACCTCGTGCTCATGACCCACGCGGGCCCGGAGATCGGCGTCGCCTCCACCAAGGCCTTCACCACCCAGCTCACCGCCCTCGCGCTGACCGTCATTGCCGCCGGCCGCCGCCATGGCCTCGACGCGGCCGCGGAGGCCGAGATGGTCGCCTCGCTGCGCCGGCTGCCGGGGCAGGTGGAGTCCGCCCTGGCGCTGGAGCCCGAGATCCGGCGCATCGCCGAGCAGTTCATCGACAAGCGTCACAGCCTCTTCCTCGGCCGCGGCGAGCACTACCCGATCGCCCTCGAGGGCGCGCTCAAGCTCAAGGAGATCTCCTACATCCACGCCGAGGCCTACCCCGCCGGCGAGCTCAAGCACGGGCCGCTGGCACTGGTGGACGGCGAGATGCCGGTGGTCACCATCGCCCCCAACGACAGCCTTGTGGAGAAGCTGAAGTCCAACCTCCAGGAGGTCCGCGCCCGCGGCGGGCGGCTGTTCGTGTTCGCCGACGCCGCCGCCGCGCCCGAGCGCAGCGACGGCTGCGAGGTCATCACGCTGCCGGCCACCGACACCATCACCGCGCCGGTGGTCTACACGGTGCCGCTGCAGCTCCTCGCCTACCACGTCGCCGTGCTCAAGGGCACGGACGTCGACCAACCCCGCAACCTGGCGAAGTCGGTGACCGTCGAGTAGGTACCGGGTCGGCATGATCCGATGGCGTAACGCCGCCGGCTATGAAGCCGGTCCGAGATGGGCGCCCCGGATAGGCCGGGGCGCGCGATCTGGCCACGGGCCACGCCGGAACAAATGGGCGGGGGCCACGACATGGGCTGAATTCACGTGGCGGCACGGGTCCGGACTGGATTTGGCTTCCCTGTCCCGGGCCTCACCCCTGACCGAGCATCAGTCCCGCCCCGACGACCACCAGTGCCACGCCGGCCAGCCGCCCGGCGAGCCGCCCGTGGCGGGCCAGCTTTTCGACGAATACGAAGGCGGCGATCAGCGCTACCCAGAGCAGGTTCATGACCCCCGCCGTGAAGAGCAACAGCATCAGTGCCCAGCAGCAGCCCAGGCAGATCGCCCCATGCTCCGCGCCCATGCGGAATGCGCCGGCGACGCCGGGACGCCAGTGGAAGAGAAAGAACTGCAGGGGGGAACGGCAATTGCGCAGGCAGGCGTCCTTAACCGGAAGCCACTGGTAGACACCGGCAATCACCAACAGGCTGCCGCTAAAGGCAGCGCTGGCCGATGCCATCGCCGGGGTCAGCAGCCACAAGGCTTGCAGCAGTCCGTGTAGGAGCGTGGCCGCCAGGCTGAACGCCGTCCACACCGCCAGATAGCCGGCAGTGAACACCCACGTTACGGGCAGGACCGGGCCGCCCGCCCTGTCCTTGCGGGCCATGGACGAGTAGAGCAGTATGGCCGGTGTGGCGCTGGGCAGCATCATGCCGACCATCATCACCGACCACATGATGAAGGTGAGCAGGAATATCCCGGCCGACCAAGGGGGCCGGGCGGCCATATCGGCCATCGCCATGCCGCCATCGGCGGACATGGATGCCATCCGGCCTGCGTCGATCCAGAGATAGACCCACGCCAGCAGGCTGACGCCCGCGAGTCCGGCGACCGCGGTCAACTGACCGTGTCGCCGGTTCACGGCATCAACGCCGCCGGTCATCTGACCACCCTGCTCGCGTTCTGCGACCGGGCCCCTCAGGCCGCCCAGCTGAACGGTGCGAAGTGGCCGTTCCGCGTGCCGCTGGTGTCGTCCCAATCCACCCCGAAGGCATGGAAATGGCTCACCCGGGCATTGGCGAGGGCCAGGCGCGGGGTGACGGGGTGAGCGGTGTTTTCCAGGTAGATCGGCTCGCCCTCCTTCGAGGCGCTCGGTACGCCGACCGCGGACTGCTC
>NZ_WNXE01000336.1:0-2083 GCF_010993615.1 Arhodomonas sp. KWT
CTCATGGGGGAGACGCCGTCCTCGGTGACGCGGTAGCGGCGGTAGTCGTTCGCCTCGCCTTCCGAGGGGGTGCGCCGCGCGGTATCGACGTCCCGCAGCGCCGGCTCGGGCACGATGGCGCGGCCCTGGCCCATGGCCTGGTCGCTGAGCACGAGCGCCGGTGTCTGCAGGGCCTCGCTCAGCGAGACCGCCCACTGGGTCGCGTTGATACAGTCCGTGACGCCGTTCGGCGCGACCACCAGGTGCGGCGCGTCGCCATGGAGGCCGTGGACCGCGATATCGAAATCCCCCTGCTCCGACTTGGTGGGGATGCCGGTGGACGGCCCGCCGCGCATGACGTCGACCACGACCATCGGCGTTTCCGAGGCCACGGCAAGCCCCAGCGTCTCGGTCATCAGTGCGAGCCCCGGACCCGAGGTGGCGGTAAGCGAGGGTGTGCCGCCGAAACTCGCGCCCACGCACATGTTCGCCGAGGCGAGCTCGTCCTCCGCCTGAACCAGACATCCGCCGACGCGCGGGAGCTGCGGTGACAGCCATTCAAGCACGTCGGTGGCGGGCGTGATGGGGTAGGCGGCAACGAAGCGTACACCACCGCGCAGTGCCCCCAGGCCCGTGGCCTCGTTACCGCTGATCAGCCAGCGCGGGGTGTGCGCGGCGGTCAGTGGCTCCGGCGGCTCACCGAGGGTGGCGGCCGCCTCCCGGCCTTCCTCCAGGCAGCGCAGGCCGCTGGTCACCGCCGCCTCGCCGCGGCGGGCGAGGGTCTGGTGTACGCGGGCCTCCAGGGGCTCCACCGGCAGGCCGGCGAGCGCGGCGAGCACACCGAGGGCGATCATGTTCACGCGTCCGCCCTCAATGCCCTTGGCCATCTGCTTGAGCGCCACTTCAGCGGTGCGTGGTCCCGCACCGGCTATGGGCGCCGGCAGGGGGCCGGCGTCCGGGTCGTGGAGCACGAGGGTGCTGGCGTCGATGGGTATCTCGGCGGCGAAGCGTTCGATGTTGCTCCAGTCGAAGGCGAGCACGAGGCGGTAGGTGTCCGGCGGGGCCTCCACCGGCCGGGATGACAGGCGCAGCAGCGCTGCGGCCTCGCCGCCGCGGATCTGCGGGCCGAAGGAACGGGTCATCAGGCCGTACCAGCCGGCGTCGCCGGCCGCGGAGAGCAGCAGCTGGCCGGCGGTCATCACGCCGGTGCCGCCACTGCCCATGATCGCCAGTGAGATGGAGCCGTCGGGCATGGGAGGAACTCGCTAGAGACGGGTGACTCCGGCATTCTAGCGGGCATGCACGAGGTCAACTTGATCTGGCGCAAGAGTGCCCGGAAAGGCCCTGCCGCGGCGCCGTTCGGGTGCCCCGGTCAGGCCGTTTGCGCCTGCGGGGCGCGCTCGCGGGTCAGCGCTACCAGGATCGTGCCCGCGATGCTCCAGGCGAGCATCAGCGCGAAGCCCTCGGTATAGGCGTGGAGCGGATAGATGTGCGTCCCGCCGCGGAGCGTGCCGTCCCAGTTCCAGTCAAGCACCACGCCGATCGCCGGTTGCAGCAGCATGGGCGCGATCAGCACGCCGGTGTTCACGACACCGCCCACCGTGCCCGCGCATTCCGCCGGCACTGCCTCCCGGGCCTGGGCGAAGCCGATGATGATACCGCCGGCGGCGAACCCGGCGAGCGCGAGTACCGCGGCGAGAGCCATCGGCGGCAGCGCCGGTATCAGGATGACCGCCGCCCATGCTGCGGCGGATGTGGCGAAGGCGGCGATATACAGGGGGCGGCGGCGGCCGAGCCGGTCCGAAAGGGCGCCGAGCAGCGGGCCGCCGAGGGCCCAGGTCACCAGCAGCAGGGTGCAGTAGCTGGTGGCCACGGTGCGGCTGAAGCCATAGTGCGTGACCAGGAACGGTACGCCCCACAGCCCGGCGAAGGTCAGCACCGGTCCGGCCAGTCCGCCGGGAGCGAGTGTGAGCAGCCAGGTCTCGCGGTAGCGCAGCACGGTCGCGAGGCTCTCGCGGGCGCCGGGGCCGTCGCCGTGGGCCACCGCGGCGTGGCTGCGATAGCCCGCCGGCGCGGGATCGTCGCGGACCACCCACCAGATCGC
>NZ_WNXE01000337.1:0-2075 GCF_010993615.1 Arhodomonas sp. KWT
GCGGGCGCTCGTTGCCCTGATCGGCGGGCTTGCGCTGCTCGTGGGCGGGGCGCGGCTGCTGGTGATCTCGGCGATCGCGTTGGCCCGGGCGCTCGACGTCCCCGAGGCGGTAATCGGCCTGACGGTCGTGGCGGTGGGGACCTCGCTGCCGGAGTTCGCCGTCTCCCTGCTCGCCACGCTCCGCGGACAGGCGGATGTGGCCGTGGGCAATATCCTCGGCAGCAACCTGTTCAACCTGCTGGGGATCCTGGGCGTTACCGCGCTGATCCATCCGCTGTCGGCGGCACCCCGGATCCTTGCGGTGGACCAGTGGGTGATGATCGCCGCTGCCGTGGCGGTGGTCGCCTTTCTCGCCACCCGGCTCGGGCTCGCCCGCTGGGAAGGGGCGTTGCTGCTTGCCGGCTACGCGGTGTACGTGTCCCTCGGCATGACCTGAGGCGGTCAGCGGGCGACGGCGCCGTCCCCGCGTCCGCTCCGGGTGGCGCCGGGGGAGCGTCCGAAGCGCCGGCGGTAGCAGCGCGCGAAGTGGGACGAGGACGAGAACCCGCAGGCGGAGGCGATCTCGAGGATGCTCAGCGTCGACTGGCGTAGCAGGTCGTGGGCCCGGTCGAGGCGCAGCTCCAGGTAGAACTGCCGCGGCGTCCGGTCGAAGTGGCGGCGGAACAGCCGCTCGAGCTGGCGCGGTGAGATGCCCGCGCTTTCGGCGATTTCCCGGGCGGGGAGCTGCTCGTCCAGGTGGGCGCGCATGATCTCCACGGCGCGCAGCAGCCGCGGATGGCGGATCCGGTGTTTGGCCTCCAGAGACATGCGCTGGGCGGCGTGGGCGGGGCGGATGCTCGGGTGGATGGCCTGCTCGGCGACCGCATTGGCGAGCGCCTCGCCATGGTCCCGGGCAATGAGCTCGAGCATCATGTCCAGGCCGGCGACCCCGCCGGAGCAGGTGAGCACGCCCTCGTCGGCCTCGTAGAGCTCGTTGGTGACGTGCAGCCGCGGGAATTCCTCGCGCAGGCTGTCGGCGTTCTCCCAGTGGATGGTGCACCGGCGGTCCTGCAGCAGTCCGGCCCGGGCGAGCAGCAGGGTGCCGGTGGAGGTCGCGCCCAGGGTGATGCCGGCACGGGCGAGCTGGCGCAGCCACTGGGTGATGGCGGGGCTCTCCACCGCGGCGGCGTCGTAGCCGGCGACCACGAACAGCGCGGACAGGCCCTCGCCGTCACCGAATCGCCGCGTGGGGCGGAAGAGCATCCCGTTGCTCGCCGTCACCGGGGCGTCACCCGGGCAGTACAGCGGCCATTCGTAGAGGTGCCGCCCGGAGAGGCGGTTGGCCATGCGCAACGGGTCGATCGCTGCGGCGAGTGAGATCATCGAGAACTGCGGCAGCAGCAGAAAGCCCATCTGGCGCGGGGCCGGTGCGCCCGCGTCCTGCGGTTCGGCGGTCTCCGTGTCGGTCGCGTTCATGGTGGGTTCCGGCCTGTCTCGGCGAGGGAGCGCCCCGATCCGCCGTGCCACGGCCGGATCGGGGCCCGCAGCCCCCAGTATGCCATCCGCGCGTGGGCGGTTCAGACGTGGCGGCCGAGCAGGGCCTCGTCGAAGGGGTACTTGGAGATCATCTCGACGCCGGTGTCGGTGATCAGCACTTCCTCCTCGAGCTTGACGCCCTCCGGGCCGTCCACCTCGCCGATGTAGCTCTCCACGCTCACGACCATGCCCGGCTCGAGCACCCCGTCGCCGGTGAAGCGGTCGAAGTCCACGGAGTGGGCCACCAGCGGCGTCTCGCCGTGCATGCCGACGCCGTGGATGATCGACGGGTAGCGCCGGTCGAGGAAGCGCTCGGGGATGCGCCAGGCGCGCTCGGCGATCTCGCGGTAGCTCATCCCCGGCTGGAGGATGTCGATGTTGTGGTGCACCTGCTCCCAGGCCATCTGGTAGAGGCTCTGCTGATAGCCGGAGGGGCGGCCGGGGCCGACGTGGAAGGTCCGCGAGAAGTCCGAGTAGTAACCGTTGCAGCCGATGGTGTCGGTGTCCAGGGCCACCAGCTCTCCGGGGCGGATCACGCGGTCGCTGGCCTCGTTGAACCA
>NZ_WNXE01000338.1:0-2072 GCF_010993615.1 Arhodomonas sp. KWT
CTCGCGCACGGTGCACCGTCGGAGCGGCCGGCGGCGGTGGTCCAGCAGGGTACGACGGCAGCGCAGCGCGTGGTCGCTGGGCGGCTGGACGCGCTGCCGGGGCTGGTCCGTGATGCAGGCCTGCGGGCACCGACCCTCATCGTGGTGGGGGAGGTCGTCCGGCTGCGCGAGCGCCTCGACTGGTTCGATCCGGCGGCGGAGAACGCCGCTGCCGGCTGGTCGATGGCGCAGGGGTAGGATGTGGCCGGGCCCGCCGCCGGGCCCGGCCGTACGGCGCTCAGTCCTCGCCCGCGAAGAAGCCGAGGAGCTGGAGCAGGCTGGTGAACAGGTTGAACAGCGCCACGTACAGCGTGACCGTCGCCATGATGTAGTTGGTCTCGCCGCCGTGGATCATCTCGCTGGTCTGGTAGAGGATCAGCCCGCACATCAGCAGCATGAACGCCGCGCTCACCGCCAGCGACAGGGCCGGCAGAGAGAAGAACATCGCACCCAGGCTGGCGAAGAACGCCACCAGGATCCCCGCGAACAGGAATCCGCGCAGGAAGCTGAAGTCCTTCTGCGTGCTCAGCGCATAGCCGGAGAGGCCGAGGAAGATTGCCCCCGTGCCGCCCAGGGCGGTGAGCACCAGCTCCGTGCCGTTGCTGAACGTGTGCACGTAGAGGTTGAGGATCGGTCCCAGGGTGTAGCCCATGAAGCCGGTCAGCGCGAAGACGGCTGCCAGGCCCCACACGCTGTTGCGCAGCGCGTTGGTCAGGAAGAGCAGGCCGAAGTAGCCCACCAGGACCACGATGAAGTTCAGCGGCGGCGCGTTGGTGGCCATTGCCATTCCGGCGGTCACCGCGCTGAACAGCAGTGTCATCGACAGCAGCAGATAGGTGTTGCGGATGACCGCGTTGGTGGCCAGCGCCGACGTGCCCGCACCGGCACGGTTCATCGGCGTGACGCGAGAGTTCTCGGACATGGGTGGATAGCCTCCTGGTTGTCGTGTCCGTTCGGTCGCAGTATGCCATTCCCCTGCGGGAAGCCATATAGGTATCCCCGCTACTGGTAGACTGCGTGGTTACAGCGGGGTTCCCGTGGGCAGGTTCACTGGAGGGCGACATGCCGGTGACGCTGGAAGCCGAGTTGGTGGTGGCGATCTCCTCGCGCACGCTGTTCGACCTGGAGGACAGCCACGCGGTATTCGAGCGCGACGGCGTTGAGAGCTACTCGACCTACCAGATCGAGCGCGAGGGCGAGATCCTGGAGCCGGGGGTGGCCTTTCCGCTGGTGCGCAAGCTCCTGCGCCTCAACGAGGGCCGGGAGCGGCCGCTGGTGGAGGTGATCCTGCTCTCGCGCAACAGCGCGGACACCGGTCTGCGCATCTTCAACTCCATCGAGCACCACGGCCTGGGGATCACCCGCGCGGCGTTCACCAACGGCTCCCCGCCGTGGCGCTACGTCGAGCCCTTCGGTGCGGACCTGTTCCTCTCCGCGGACGCCGGCGACGTTGCCGAGGCCCTGCGTGCCGGCTGCGCCGCCGCCGCGCTGGGGCCCGGCGCGGTGGCGCGGGCGCCGGTGGACGACGAGATCCGCATCGCCTTCGACGGCGACGCCGTGCTGTTCTCTGACGAGGCCGAGCGGGTGTTCCGGGAGCAGGGCCTGGACGCGTTCCAGGCCGCGGAGCGCAGCGCCGCCCGCGACCCGCTCTCCGGCGGACCGTTCAAGGGCTTCCTGCAGGCGCTGCAGCGCATCCAGGCCGCTTTCCCGTTCGCCGCCTCGCCGATCCGCACGGCGCTGGTCACGGCCCGCGGTGCACCGGCCCACGAGCGGGTGATCCGCACCCTGCGGGCCTGGGAGATCCGCATCGACGAGGCGCTGTTCCTCGGTGGCATGGACAAGACGCCGTTCCTCAAGACCTTCGGTGCGGACATCTTCTTCGACGACCAGCACGGCCACGTCGAACGGGCCTCGGGGGCGGTGGCGACCGGTCACGTCCCCCACGGCGTGGCCAACGAGCCGGAGGCCGGCGATGGTGCGGCGCGCCTTGAAGGCGGGGGGCAAAACCCTTAAGTTTGCCGCCTTTGCGCCAC
>NZ_WNXE01000339.1:0-2060 GCF_010993615.1 Arhodomonas sp. KWT
TCGCGCTCGAGCAGCCGCCGGGCCTCGGCGAGGTTGGCGGCGCTGCGCGCCTGGATGTCCATGCGCCCGAGCGTGAGTTCGGCGAGGTCGCGGATGTCCGCCTCGTCGTCGACGATCAGAGCCTGCGGTCTGTTCATGCCTGCCCTCCCTGCTGTGCTCCGTCCGGCGCCGCGAAGGTAACCCGAAAGCACGCCCCTGTCTCCTCCGGGCGCAGCTCGATGCGTGCGCTGCTGGCCTCGCAGAGCTCGCGGGAGAGGTAGAGGCCGAGCCCCGTGCCGCCGCGCCGGCTGGTGGCGAAGGGCTCGAAGAGGTGATCCCGGATCTCGGCGTCGATGCCCGGACCGTTGTCCCGGACCTCCAGGTATGGCGCGCCGCGTTCATCACGCCCGGTGACCACGCTCACCGTCGGGTGCTCGCCGGCGTGATCCGTCGCGTTGCGGAGCAGATTCTCGAGGACCTGGCGCATGTGAGAGCGGTCGAACAGGGCGGCGACCGCCGTGGCCTGAACATCCACCTCACCGCCGCTGAACGCGGCCCGCCACTCGGAGACCACCTGGGGCACCCATTCGGCCAGATTCACCGTCTCGCGCTGGGCGGGGGAGCGGCGGGAGAGCTGGAGGACGTTCTCCACCGTCTCGTTCAGTCGGCGGCTCTGCTTGGTGATGATCCCCACCAGCCGGCGGTCGCCGTCCTGCAGGTACTCCGCCTCGCCGAGGAGCTGGGTGGCCTGCATGATCGCCGACAGCGGATTACGGATCTCATGCGCGATGCTCGCGGTCAGCCGGCCCATGGACGCGAGCTTGGCCTGCTGGATCTGGGCGCGCACCGCGGTGAGGTCCTCGAGGAAGAGCAGCGTCCCGCCGCGCTGACTGTCGCCCACCGGGACGAACCGGGGCAGGTAGTCGATGCCGCTGACGGTGATCGGTGTGCGCTCGGTGTTCCCGCCTGCCTCGAACGCCCGCTGCAGGGCGGGTGCGCGTTCCGCCAGGGTGGGGGTTTCGCTGTCGAGGCGGCCGATGATGCCGGTGGCCAGGCGGTTGGCCAGGCGGATGCGGCCGTCGCGGTCCAGGGCGATCACCCCGATATCCAGGCGTTGGACGATGTGTGCGTTGAGCGCCTCCAGGTTGGCCACGTCGAGGCCGCGCTCGGCGGCCAGCGCCTCACTCTCCCGGGCGCGGCGGGCGAGCAGGGCCGCCGCGGAGGAGGTCACGAAGATCGCGATGCCGAGCAGGGCCACCTGGGTGTAGCCGTCAGTCTCCGCGTGCCCGGCGATCCGGGAGAGCGTCTGCACCACCAGTAGCGCGATGGTCGCCGCGGCCGCGAAGAAGGCGCCCAGACGCAGGCCGGTGAGCAGGCTGCCGCCGGCCACGGCGGTGATGAGCAGCACGCCGAGCGCGGTCTCGCTGCTGCCGAGCGCACTGCTGAGCAGGGCGATGGCGACGACGTCGATGAGCACACCGGCCACCACCTGGACCACGAAGGGTTCCACCCGCCGCCAGGCTGCGATCAGGAACAGCGTGCCTGCGGCAACGTAGAGCAGGGAGACGGCGGTGAAGCGCCCGGGTTGCAGCGCGCTGAATACGCCGGCATTGCCGCCGAGGGCGATGCCGGCGAGCAGCAGGATGGCCACTACCACGCGATAGGCGGAGAAGATCAGCAGCGGGCGCCAGGTCAGGGCCGCGCGGCCGTTGGCGTTCTGCGGCGGTGTCGTTGTCATATGGCCGTCCGTGAGGTCGTTGTTGTCGGCCAGTGCCCATCAAAAACTGACTGACTAGTCAACATGACGCCCCGTTCGCTTTTGATCTGCCCCGGGGATTGGTGGAGAATACCCGGGCTTTTTCACGGAGGTAGGGCGCATCAATGAATCTCCACGAATTTCAGGCAAAACATCTATTCACGCAATACGGCATCGCGATCCCGAAGGGATACGTCGCCCGTAGCGGTGACGAGGCGCGCTCGGCGGCCGAGAAGCTCGGCGGCAGTGTCTGGGTGGTCAAGGCCCAGGTGCACGCCGGCGGCCGCGGCAAGGCCGGCGGCGTGAAGCTCGCCAAGAGCCTCGA
>NZ_WNXE01000033.1:0-25858 GCF_010993615.1 Arhodomonas sp. KWT
AGCAGCTGGACCCGGGCCGAGCAGGACGGCATGTTCCGCGCGATCGTCCCCCTGGGCGAGTACGTGGAGGAGGGCCAGACCCTTGGCTACATCGCCGATCCCTTCGGCGACCGCGAGATCCCCGTGGAGGCGGGGGCGAGCGGTATCGTCATCGGCCGCAACAACCTGCCCCTGGTCCACGAGGGCGAGGCGCTGTTCCACGTCGCCCGTTTCGACTCGGTGCACCGCGTGGCCCGCTACGTCCAGGCCTTCAACCGCGAGCTCGAGGAGGACCAGGACTGGCAGGGCAGTGACCCGGAGCCGCCGATCGTGTGACCGGCAGGCCCGCGCGGGGGCGGGTCACGCCCGCGGCGAGCCGGTGACCAGGCGCAGGCCGAAGGCCAGGAGCACGCCGCCGGTGACGGTGTCCAGAACCCGCGTCACCCGGGGCCGCCGCAGCGCGGCGGTGAGCGGCCGCGTGGCGGCCACCAGCAGCGTGAACCAGGCGATCCCCTCGACGGCGTGGACCGTCGCGAGCAGCGTGGAGAAGACCACGACGTCGGCGCCGGCGGGCACGAACTGCGGCAGGAATGTCACGTAGAACACCCCCACCTTGGGGTTGAGCAGGTTGGTGGTCAGCCCGCGCAGGAACCAGCCGGGGGCTCCGGTGTGCGGGCCCGTTACGGCATCCTGGACGTCAGGGCCCGCACCGGCGCCCCGGATCAGGCGGATGCCGAGCCAGACCACGTAGGCCGCGCCGGTCCACCTGAGGACGGTGTACGCCAGTTCCGAGGCGGCCAGCACCGCGCCCAGGCCCAGCGCGACCGCCAGTCCCCAGGCGAGGCAGCCCGCGGCCACCCCGAGCCCGGCGCACAGCGCCCGCCGGCCGCCTTCCACCGCGGCCGTCCTCAGCACCAGGGCCGTATCGAGCCCTGGGGTGAGTGTGATCAGCCCGGCCGTCACGGTGAAGGCGGCGAGCGCCTCGATCCCGGTCATTGCCTGTCTCCCCTGCGGAGCCCGGTCCTCATCATGCGCCGCCGGGGCCGGCTATGCCCGGCTGTCGCGCCGCCGTGCCAGCATCCGCCCGAGCAGTGGCGGCGTGACCACGCAGGTCACGAGACTGACCACGGCCATGGCGCCGTAGAGGTGATCGCTGATCGCCCACGGGCCGAGGGCGTGGGCCTGGTGGATGACGACCATGGCGATCTCCGCGCGGGGCACCATGCTCACGGCGAGCAGCCGCGCGGAGTCGCGGTCCGTGGTCAGCCGGGCGGCGAGGTAGGGGCCTGCGAGCTTGCCCGCCGCGGCGGCGACGACCAGCACGGCGCCGATGCCCAGGGCGGGCAGGAGCAGAGTCGGGTTGAACTTCAGCCCGATGCCGATGAAGAAATACGGGGTGAGGAAGTCGTACAGCGCGTGGTAGGTGTTCTGCGACTGCACCCGCTCGGGGAAGGCGCTGAACACCAGGCCGGCGAACAGCGCGCCGATCGCCAGCGAGAAGCCGAGCACACCGGCCACGGCGGCGATCGCCGAGCCCACGCCGACCACCGTGAGCAGCCGCTCCGGCGGATTCTCCCAGCGTTGCAGGAACTGGTGCAGGGCCGGCTCGGCGAAGCGCGCGAACAGCCAGCACAGCACGGCGAAGCCGGCGAAGCGGACCGCCAGGCCGCCGGCGGCGCTCGCCAGCGACCCCCAGAGCGCACCGTTGCCGGACTGCAGCACCGGCAGCACGGCGAACAGCACCGCCATCAGCATGACCCCGGAGATGTCGTCGAGCTCGGCGACGTCCACGGTGAGCGAGCCGGCCTCCCCGTCCAGGGCGTCGGCGTCCTGCCACACCGGCATCACGACGCCGATGCTGGTAGCGGTGAGCGCGACGGCGATGATCAGCGACGGGATCAGCGCGAGCCCGAGGAGCCAGTGGGCGGTGGAGAAGCCGGCCAGCCCGGAGACGGTCACGTCGCCGATCCAGACCACGCTCGCGCCAGGGAGCTTTGCGAGCAGGGTGCGGGGGTCGAGCCCGAGGCCGACCCGGAAGAGCAGGGCGACCAGGCCCAGGTTGGCGAGCAGCTCGAAGCCCTCGATGACCGGGTCGGAGAGCACCGGCAGGCCCTGGTCGACGCTGCTGATCGCGACGCCGAGCAGGAGATAGCCCACCAGCGGGGGCAGGCCGAGGCGTTCGCAGCCGGCGCGCAGGCCCATGGCGGCGGCGGTGGCCACGCCGATGAGCAGGACCAGCAGGGCGTTCAGGTCCGCGGCCTGGAGCGCCTCGCTCATGCGCCGCGCAGCGCCTCGATCACCGGCGCGGTGCGGGGCCGGTGGCCGCGCCAGAGGAAGAACGACTCCGCCGCCTGCTCGACGAGCATGCCCAGCCCGTCCGCGGCGATGGCGGCGCCGTGGGCCCGGGCCCAGCGCACGAAGGCGGTGGGCTCGTCGGCATAGACCATGTCGTAGCAGCACGCGCCGGGGGCGAGCAGGGTGTCCGGCAGCGGCGGCAGCTCACCGCTCAGTCCGGCGGAGGTGGCATTGATGACCACGTCGAAGCGCATCTCCGCCAGGGCCTCGTAGCCGCTGCCGGTGACGGCGCCGAGGTCCGCGAAGGCGGTCGCGAGCTCCCGGGCGCGCTCCGCCGTGCGGTTGGCGATGTGGACCGAGGCCGGGGCCTCCTCGAGGAGCGAGGGCAGGGCGCCGCGGGCCGCACCGCCGGCGCCGAGTATGAGCACCCGGGCGCCGGCGAGGGTCACGCCGTGGTTGTCGCGCAGGTCGCGGACCAGGCCGATGCCGTCGGTGTTGTCGCCGTAGAGTCCGGCGTCGCTGATGATCAGCGTGTTCACCGCCCGCGCGCGCTCGGCGCGCTCCGAGAGGGTGTCGGCCAGGGCCCAGGCGTCGCCCTTGAAGGGCACGGTAACGTTGAGGCCGGCGCCGCCGGCGGCCTCGAACTCCGCGACCGCCCCGGCGAAGCCGTCCTCGGGCACCAGGATGCGTTCGTAGCGAACGGCCTCGCCGGTCTGCTCGGCGAAGAGCCGGTGGATCTCCGGCGAGCGCGAGTGGGCGATGGGGTTGCCCATCACGGCATAGCGGTCCATCGGGGCCCCTCCTGCTGTCGCCTCGGCCATCGGCGTCAGACCTCGCGGTCGTTGAGCCAGGCCGCCACGTCGCGGGCGAAGTAGGTGAGGATGCCGTCGGCGCCCGCGCGCTTGAAGGCGGTCAGCGCCTCCAGGGCACAGGCCCTGCCGTCGAGCCAGCCATTGGCCTCGGCGGCGCGGAGCATGGCGTACTCGCCGCTCACCTGGTAGGCGAAGGTGGGCACGCCGAGCTGGTGTTTCACCCGGTGGATGACGTCCAGGTAGGGCATGCCGGGCTTGACCATGACCATGTCGGCGCCCTCGTCCATGTCCTGGGCGACCTCGCGCAGGGCCTCGTCGCTGTTGCCCGGGTCCATCTGGTAGGTCTTCTTGTCCGCCTGACCGAGGTTGGCCGCGGAGCCCACGGCGTCCCGGAAGGGGCCGTAGAAGCTGGAGGCGTACTTCGCGGAGTAGGCCATTATCCGCGTGAGGGCGTGGCCGTCGCCCTCCAGGGCCTCGCGGATGGCGCCGATGCGTCCGTCCATCATGTCCGAGGGGGCGATCACGTCCGCGCCGGCCTCGGCGTGGGAGCGGGCCTGGCGGACCAGCACCTCGACCGTCTGGTCGTTCATCACGTAGCCGCTGTCGTCGAGCAGCCCGTCCTGGCCGTGGCTGGTGAACGGGTCCAGGGCACCGTCGGTGATCACGCCGAGCTCCGGGACGGCCTCCTTGAGTGCGCGCACCGTGCGCTGGACCAGCCCGTCCGGGTTCCACGCCTCGGCGGCGTCCAGGCTCTTGCGCTCCGGCGGTGTGACCGGGAACAGCGCCACTGCCGGGACGCCCAGCGCGGCCAGCCGTTCCGCCTCGGCGACCAGCAGATCGATGCTCTGGCGCTCGATGCCCGGCATCGAGGGCACCGCCTCGCGGCGGTTCTCGCCGTCGAGGACGAAGACCGGGTAGATGAGGTCGTCCACGGTCAGGGTGTGCTCGCGCATCAGCCGCCGCGAGAAGGCATCGGCGCGCATGCGCCGCATGCGGGTGCGGGGGAAGCGGCCGGTCGAGATGTGGTCGAGGGACAAGGGGCACCTCCGGTGTGGGCGCGTCTGATGTGGGGCGCGCATGAACTTTGCATCGAATCATTATGCCGATTTATCACGTCCGCCCCCAAGGGCGGGTAGCGGGGATTACGGATGGCGCCGGCGCGGGCGGGCGGGCAGACTGCGGGCATCCGCCATTCGATCCTGCCGGGAGGGGGCTTGAACGCGAGAAACACCGCCAGGGCACTGCTGCTGCTCGGGATGCTCGCCGCCGTAGCGGTTGCGCTGTGGTACCGCGATGCGTTCACGGTGGCGGCCCTGCGCGCGCGCCTGGACGACTTCGGGGCCTGGGCGCCGCTGGCGTTCATGGTGCTGTATGCGGCGGCGACGGTGCTCTTCCTGCCCGGGCTGGTGTTCACCCTGGCGGCCGGGGTCCTTTTCGGGCCATGGGCGGGCACGCTCTACGCCCTGCTCGGTGCCACCACCGGGGCGAGCATCGCCTTTCTCGTCGCCCGTTACCTCGCCGCGGACTGGGTGGCCCGGCGCACCGGCGGACGGCTGCGCCGACTGGTCGACGGGGTGGAGGCAGAGGGCTGGCGCTTCGTCGCCTTCACCCGGCTGGTGCCGCTCATCCCCTTCAACCTGCTCAACTACGCGCTCGGGGTGACCCGCATCCCGCTGGCGCACTTCGTGCTGGCCAGCCTGGTGTTCATGGCCCCGGGGGCTTTCGCCTATGCCTGGGTGGGGCATGCCGGGGCCGCCGCCATCGCCGGTGGGCGCGGTGCCGTGCAGGCGGTGCTGATCGCGCTGGGGGTGTTCGCCGCGGTGGCGTTCCTGCCCCGGCTGGTGAGACGCTACCGTTCTCAGCCAGCGGCGGACAGGGACGGCGCGTGATGCGGGATCTGGTGGTCATCGGCGGGGGCGTCGGCGGCCTGGTGACGGCGAGCGTCGCCGGCCAGCTCGGCCTCGACGTGGTGCTGGTGGAGCGCAGCGCGCGACTCGGCGGCGACTGCCTGCACCACGGCTGCGTGCCGAGCAAGACCCTGCTGCGCTCCGCCCAGGTCGCCCACCTGATGCGCCGGGCCCCCGACTTCGGTCTGCCCGCGACGGCGCGGCCGGCGGTCTTCGCCGACGTGCGCCGCCGGGTGCATGAGGTCATCGACACGATCCAGGCCCACGACGACCCGGAGCGCTTCCGCGGCTATGGCGTGGACGTCCTCTTCGGCGAGGCCCGGTTCACCGCGCCGGACGAGGTGAGCGTCAAGGGCGAGCGTATCCGTGCCCGGCGGTTCGTCATCGCCACGGGCTCGCGCCCGGCGGTGCCGGCGGTGCCCGGCCTCGCCGAGGCGGGGTACCTCACCAACGAGGACGTGTTCGACCTGGACGGGCTGCCGGAGCGCCTCGCGGTGGTCGGCGCCGGCCCGGTGGGTGTGGAGCTGGCCCAGGCCTTCGCGCGGCTGGGCTCGGCAGTGACCGTCATCGAGGCCGCCGGCGAGATCCTGCCGCGGGAGGAGCCGGCGGTCGCCGGCGAGCTCCGCGAGGCGCTGGAGGCCGAGGGGGTGCGCTTCCGTCTCGGGGCGAGGCTGGAGCGCGTCGAGCGCGAGCCCGGCGGACTGACGCTGCAGGTCCACCAGGGCACCGAGCACCTGCCGGTGGTGGCGGACCGCATCCTCGTCGCCGTGGGGCGCGAGGCCAACGCCGGGGGGCTCGGCCTGGAGGCCGCCGGTGTCGAGCACGGACCCGCCGGGATCCGCGTGGACGCGCGCATGCGCACCTCGCGGCGCCATATCTTCGCCTGCGGCGACGTCACCGGGTTGTATCCGTTCACCCACATGGCCGAGTACCAGGCCGGCATCGTGATCGCCAACGCGGTGTTCCGCTGGCCGAAGCGCGCGGACTACCGGGTGGTGCCGCGGGTGACCTACACGGACCCGGAGCTGGCCGCGGTGGGCCTGTCCGAGACCGAGGCACACGCCCGTTACCCGGACGCGCGCGTACTGACCTACCGGTTCACGGCGGTGGACCGGGCGCTGATCGATGGCGTCCCGGCCGGCGGCATCCGGCTGGTGGTGCGGCGTGGGCGCATCCTGGGGGCGACGCTGCTCGGGCCCCATGCCGGCGAGCTGCTCCACGAGATCGTGCTCGCCATGCAGGCCGGCGTCCGCCTGGACCGCCTCTCCAGCGCCGTCCACGCCTATCCGACGCTGGCACAGATTCACCGGCGGGCGGCGAACACCGCCTATTCCGGACGGCTGTTCAGCCCCGGGACCCGGCGCCTGGTGCGCTGGCTCCAGCGGCTGGTGCCGTAACCGCGTCCCCGGGAGGGGCAAGTGATTCGAGGTCCCAGCGCGGCGCGATGTCGAACGCGTCGTCCCGGCTGCCCTCGCCGGGCAGCCGCAGGCAGCCGGCATGGGCGACCATGGCGCCGTTGTCGGTGCAGAACTCGATGCGCGGGTAATGCACGCGGGCGTCGCGGCGCCGGGCGACCTCCGCCAGGCGTTCGCGCAGCGCCGCGTTGGCGCCGACGCCGCCGGCCACCACCAGCCGGCGTACGCCGGTCTCGTCCAGCGCCCGGCGGCACTTGATCGCCAGGGTGTCGATCACCGCGTCCTGGAAGGCGCGGGCGATGTCGGCGACGGTCTGCGGGGCGTCGCCCTCGCGCCGGGCGGTGTTGAGGGTGTGGGTCTTGAGCCCGCTGAAACTGAAGTCGAGCCCCGGGCGGTCGGTCATGGGCCGGGGGAATCTGAAGCGCCCGGGGTCGCCGTCGCGGGCCGCGCGCTCCACGGCCGGGCCGCCCGGGTAGCCGAGGCCGAGGAGCTTGGCGGTCTTGTCGAAGGCCTCGCCGGCGGCGTCGTCCAGGCTCTCGCCGAGCAGCCGGTAGCGGCCGACGCCGGCCACCTGCACCAGCATGGTGTGGCCGCCGGAGACCAGCAGGGCGACGAACGGGAAGGCCGGCGGGTCCGCCTCCAGCAGCGGCGCGAGCAGGTGCGCCTCCATGTGGTGGACGCCCACTGCGGGGATGTCCAGGGCGAAGGCCATGGCCCTCGCCGTCGCAGCGCCCACGAGCAGTGCGCCGGCCAAGCCGGGGCCGCGGGTATAGGCGATACCGTCGAGGGCGGTGCGCGGGGTCTGCGCCCGCTCCAGGGCCTCCCGGATGAGCGGCGCGAGCTTGCGCACGTGATCCCGGGAGGCCAGCTCGGGGACCACCCCGCCGTAACGGGCGTGGGTCTCGATCTGACTGTGCAGGCAGTGCGCGAGCAGCCCGCGGGCGCTGTCGTGGACGGCGACGCCGGTTTCGTCGCAGGAGGTCTCGATGCCGAGTACGCGCATGGCGGGGCGGTTCCGACAGATGGCCCGGCGCAACGGCCGGATTTTGCATTTACCCGGGGGCGCGTATACACTTACGCGCCTCGGCGAGCGCCGAATACCCGGCGTGAGGCCATACATTCTATCGTGAAAACCGATTCCTGGAAGGTGATCAGTACATGCCGCACGTAAAGGTTCGCGAGAACGAGCCCTTCGAGGTTGCTCTGCGTCGTTTCAAGCGCTCCTGCGAGAAGGCCGGTGTCCTCTCCGAGATCCGCCGGCGCGAGTCCTACGAGAAGCCGACGCAGGTGCGCAAGCGCAAGCAGGCCGCGGCGGTCAAGCGCCACATGAAGCGGATCCAGCGCGAGCAGCGCCGGATGCGGATGTACTAGCTCCGCGGAGACGCACTACGTGAGCGCCATCAAGACCGCGATCACCGATGCCGTCAAGCAGGCCATGCGCGCGGGCGACAAGCCCCGCGTCTCGGCACTGCGGATGGTGACCGCGGCGATCAAACAGCAGGAGGTCGACAGCCGGGCCGAGCTCTCGGATGCCGAGGTCCTGCAGGTGCTCTCGAAGATGGTCAAGCAGCGGCGTGAGGCCCTCGAGCAGTACGAGCAGGCTGGCCGCGACGACCTGGCCGCGAAGGAACGCAGCGAGCTCGAGATTATTGCCGAGTTCCTGCCCCAGCCGCTGTCGGACGCGGAGCTCGACGGGATGGTGGATGCCGCCATCGCCGAGACCGGTGCATCGGACGTCCGGTCGATGGGGCAGGTCATGGGCGTGCTCAAGCCCAGGGTTCAGGGCCGTGCCGACATGGGCGCGGTCAGTGCCCGGGTGAAGGCACGCCTTTCCGGTTAGGGCCATCACCGGTTCCCGCGCGCGCCGCGCCGCTGCCCGGGACCGGGGTGGGGCGCGAGTCCCAGGGTTCGTTCCGCTTCCATTCTTCCGTACGCCGGCGTGGCGGGTCCACGCGGTGCGCCCGCCCCGCGGGTTCGGGAGAATGGCCGGCGGGACGGTGCGGGCGTGAATCGACCACCGGCCCTGGCCGTTTCCGCGGCGGGCATCGGCCGATGATCGCCGAACGCCGCATCGGGCGGCGCGGAGGGCGCGATGGCCGGTCGCATACCCGACCAGTTCATTGACGAGTTGCTCGCGCGCGTCGACATCGTCGACGTGGTGGGCGAGCGCGTCCAGTTGAAGCGTGCCGGCGCGAATCACCACGCCCTCTGCCCGTTCCACAGCGAGAAGACCCCGTCCTTCACCGTCAGCCAGAGCAAGCAGTTCTACCACTGCTTTGGCTGTGGTGCGCACGGCACCGCCATCCGCTTCCTCATGGAGTACGACCGGATGGACTTCCGCGAGGCCGTGGCCTCGCTGGCCCAGATGGCGGGCATGGAGCTGCCGGAGTCGGCCCGCGAGGGTCCCGTGGAGAGCCACGAGCCGCTCTACCGCGTGCTTGAGCGGGCCGGCGAGTGCTACCGGCGGTGGCTGCGCCGTCATCCCGATCGCGACCGCGCCGTCGACTACCTCCGCCGCCGCGGTCTGAGCGGCGAGATCGCGGCGCGCTACGCGCTGGGCTTCGCACCGCCGGGCTGGGACAACCTCCTGCGCGAGCTCGGCGAGCGGGACAACCTTGCCCGGGCCGGGCTGCTGGTCGAGCGCGAGGGCGGCCGGGGGTACGACCGCTTCCGCGACCGCATCATGTTCCCCATCCGCGACCGCCGCGGCCGCATCATCGGCTTCGGCGGGCGGGTACTCGGCGACGGCGAGCCCAAGTACCTCAATTCCCCGGAGACCCCGGTCTTCCACAAGGGGCAGGGCCTGTACGGGCTCTACGAGGCGCTGGAGGCGGACCGCCACCCGCCGGACATCGTGGTGGTGGAGGGCTACATGGACGTGGTCGCGCTGGCCCAGTTCGGCATCACCCGCGCGGTGGCCACCCTGGGCACGTCCACCGGCACCCGCCAGGTGGAGCGGCTGTTCCGGGTCACCGGCGACCTGGTGTTCTGCTTCGACGGCGACGAGGCCGGGCGTCAGGCGGCCTGGCGGGCGCTGGAGTCGAGCCTGCCGGCGCTGCGCGAGGGTCGCCAGGTGCGGTTCCTGTTCCTGCCCGAGGGCGAGGACCCGGACAGCCTCGTGCGCCGCGACGGCCCGGAGGGCTTCGAGCGGCTGCTCGCCGATGCGGCGCCGCTGTCGGACTGGCTGTTCGAGCGGCTCACCGCCGAGGTCGACCTCGCCAGCATGGACGGCCGGGCGAGGCTGGTGGAGCGGGCCATTCCGTTGATACGGCGCCTGCCGCCGGATGTCTACCGGCGCATGATCGTCGATCGGCTCGCCGGCCTGGCGCGGCTGGAGCACGATTACCTGGAGGCGGTGATCGAGGGCCGGGAGTCGGCGCCGTCACGGACACCGTCGCGCCCGGCGCGGAGCACGCCGGAGGAGCCGGCGGTGCGGCGCACGCCGGTGCGCCTCGCGGTGGCTCTGCTGCTCCAGCGCCCGGCACTCGGGGCCGGCTTGAGCGAGGCGGACGCGGGGCTCGCCGACAGCGACCTCCCGGGGGCGCCGTTGCTCGCACAGCTGCTTGAAATCACGCGGGATGAACCGCACATCACGACAGGCGCACTGCTGGAGCGTTTCCGCGACTCGGAGCACGAGGCGGCGCTCTGGCGGTTGGCGACTTGGGATCATCTGGTCCCGGAGGACGGCCTGGAGCAGGAACTCGCCGATGCGCTCGGCCGTATCCGGGCATTGAGGAACGACAAGCGCCTGCAATACTTGAACGAGAGGTTTCAGAGCGGCGATCTGACCCGGGACGAATGGAACGAGTGGGTCGCGCTCAAGCGCGGCTGACGTCAACGGAGGCGGCAGTTAGTTGTTATTCCGGCAATTCGGGCTATAATGCCCGGTTCAGTCGCGCTCGCAGCCTCTACCCCTTATACATCAAGCTGACATCAATTTACGAAATATGGCAAGCCAGGACCAGCAGTCACAGATTCGAGAGCTCATCGCCCGGGGCAAGGAGCAGGGGTTCCTGACCTATGCCGAGGTCAATGACCACCTGCCCGACGATATCGTCGACCCGGAGCAGATCGAGGATATCATCGGCATGATCAACGACATGGGCATCACTGTCCATGAGCAGGCGCCGGATAGCGATGAGCTGCTGCTGAGCGACACCGCGGTCACCACGGACGAGGACGAGGCCGAGGAAGCCGCGGCGGCGCTCGCGTCGGTGGATGCGGAGTTCGGCCGGACCACCGATCCGGTGCGCATGTACATGCGCGAGATGGGCACGGTGGAGCTGCTCACCCGCGAGGGCGAGATCATGCTCGCCAAGCGGATCGAGGAGGGGCTCGACCAGGTCCTGCGCGCCATCGCCTATTACCCGGAGTCCGCACGCAGCCTGGTGGGGCTGTACGAGGCCGTCCAGGCCGGCGAGGTGCGGCTATCGGACGTGATCGGGGGCTTCCGCGACAATGCCGACGGCGAAGACGCGGCGGGCGGCGAGTCCGCCTCCACCGCCTCCACTGCCTCCACCGCGGACAGCGAGGAGGATGACGATGAGGAGGCCGGTGCCGCGGACAACGGGCCCGACCCGGAGCGTGCCGCGCAGATCTTCAATCGCATCTACGAGCTGCACCAGGAGCTCATGGAGCGTCTGGATGCCGGCAACCGCGAGGATCCCCGCATCGACGAGATCCGCGAGGAGCTCGCGACGCTGTTCCTGTCGGTGAAGTTCGTGCCCAAGGTCGTCGAGCGCCTCGCCGACAACCTGCGCAAGACCGTCGAGCGCATCCGCGGCAAGGAACGCGAGGTCATGCGCGTGGCGGTCAAGCGCGCCGGCATGCCGCGCAAGCAGTTCATCAAGAGCTTCCCCGGCCGCGAGACCGACATGGCCTGGGTCGACGAGCAGATCGCCGCCGGCAAGGCGCACTCGGACAAGCTTGCCGAGCACCGCGACGCCCTGATCGAGGCGCAGTACGCGCTGGCGACGATCCGCGAGAACACCGGGCTGCCCATCGCCGAGATCAAGGAGATCAACCGCCGGATGTCCATCGGCGAGGCCAAGGCCCGCCGGGCGAAGAAGGAGATGGTCGAGGCCAACCTGCGCCTGGTGATCTCCATCGCGAAGAAGTACACGAACCGCGGTCTGCAGTTCCTGGACCTCATCCAGGAGGGCAACATCGGCCTGATGAAGGCCGTGGACAAGTTCGAGTACCGGCGCGGCTACAAGTTCTCGACCTACGCCACCTGGTGGATCCGCCAGGCCATCACCCGCTCCATCGCGGACCAGGCCCGGACCATTCGCATCCCGGTGCACATGATCGAGACCATCAACAAGCTCAACCGCGTCTCGCGGCAGATGCTCCAGGAAATGGGCCGCGAGCCGCAGCCCGAGGAGCTCGCCGAGCGCATGGAGATGCCGGAGGACAAGGTCCGCAAGGTGCTCAAGATCGCCAAGGAGCCGATCTCCATGGAGACGCCCATCGGCGACGACGAGGACTCGCACCTGGGTGATTTCATCGAGGACATCAACGTGATGTCGCCGGTGGACTCGGCCACCCGCGAGGGCCTGAAGGAGTCGGTGCGCGGCGTGCTCGGCGGCCTGACGCCCCGCGAGGCCAAGGTCCTGCGCATGCGCTTCGGCATCGATATGAACACCGACCACACCCTTGAGGAGGTCGGCAAGCAGTTCGACGTCACTCGTGAGCGTATCCGCCAGATCGAGGCCAAGGCCCTGCGCAAGCTCCGCCACCCGACCCGTTCGGAGTCGCTGCGCAGCTTCCTCGACGAGCAGTAACGCCCCACTCCCGCGGCGGCCTTCCCGGAGGCCGCCGCGCGGCGTTCCGGCCCCGTGCCCGGCCTATGCCCGCCCGCCGGTCTCCGGCGTCTCTACCGTATCCCCGTCTCGCGGCGTATACAGACAGGCGACCTCGCTGGTGCCGTTTACCCGTACCCGGCAGCGCTGGCACTGGCCGATCGCGCAGAAGAAGTCCGGGGCCCCGTCCGCCGTGGCGAGCAGACCGGCCAGCAGGCTGCGCCCCGCGGGCAGGTGCCTGAGGGCGCCGTCGACCGTGACCTCGATCGCCGTCTCCGGGGTGTCGATGAACCGGAACCCTCGCTCGCTCATACCGTGAAACGCTCCGGGTGCAGTGCCCCGTCGTAGGGGTGGGTGACGCCGGCGGCGATGAGGTCCGCCACCAGCTCGCCGGTGACCGGCGCGAGGCCGTGGCCCGCACCCTCGTGGCCGGTGGCCACCACGATCCGGCCGTCCGGGTCCACCGGGCCGATGATCGGCAGCCCGTCGGGCGAGAACGGTCGCAGCCCGGCATAGGCGCGGAGCACCCGGAGGCGGGCGAGGTCCGGCACGATGCCGATGCAGTCCGCCATCACCCGCCGCAGGGTGTCGGTGCTGACGCTGCGGTCGAAGCCGGCGAACTCCCGGGAGCTGCCGCAGAGGATGGTGCCGCTGCGCGTGGACTCGATGATTGCCGCCGTCTGCACCGCGGCGTCGTCGCCGCTGGTGTCCTCGGCGGTGGCGTTGTAGCCGAAATCCGCGATCTTGGAGTTGACCTCGACGTCACCGCGCTCGAGCACGCAGATATGGCCCTTGCGCGGGCGCACCGGGACCGACAGCCCCAGGGGCTCGAGGAGCTCGTTGCTCCACACGCCGGTGGCGAGGACCACGTGCCCCGCGCTCCAGGTGTCGCCGTTGGCGAAGCGGACGGTCACGGCGTCGGCGCCGGGTTCCAGCGCGGTGATCTCGTCGTAGAAGCGGTAGGGCACGTTCGCCTCGCTGAGGCTGCGCGCGATCTGGTAGCAGGCGAGCATGGGCTGGACCTGCGCATCCCGCGGCCAGTGGCCGATGGCGCTGGTGTCCGGTCCCAGGTGCGGCTCGTAGCGCTCCCAGCCGGCATCGACGAACTCGCAGGTCACCCCTGCCGTCTGGTGGCCGGCCACGTGCTCCGCGAGCGCCTCGGCCTGGTCCGCGCCGCGGGCGACCACGGTAGAGCCCTTGGGGTCGTACTCGCAGTGGTTGCCGTGGCGCGCGGCGAAGTCCGACCACAGCACGAGGCTGCGCTCGGAGAGGGTGAGCATCACGCCGCCGGACTTGTCCGAGGACAGCAGGTTGCCGTCGCTGCTGCGCGAGGTCCCGGGGGCGAGCCCGCCCCGGTCCGCCACGGCGACGGACAGACCGCGCTCGTGCAGCGCCAGCGCGGTGAAGCTGCCGATGATCCCAGTGCCGATAACGATGCAATCAACCGCCACGGGCGAACTCCCCGGCCCCGACCGGCCGCGTTAGGGTGCGCTGGTTGAGCGCGCTGCGCGGTACCGCCCCGGCCTGCTCGATGGCCCGGCCGACCTGGGGCTCGCAGTAGCGGCCCTGGCAGGGGCCCATGCCGCAGCGGGTCACCACCTTGATGGAGGAGAGGTCCGTCAGACCGAGGGACACGGCCTCGTCGACGCGGGCCAGGGGCACCGACTCGCAGGCGCATACCGTCGCCGCCGCCGGCGGCACCGGTGCGCGGGCGTGCATCCGGCTCTCCAGGGCCTCGCCGAAATGCGCATACAGTGCCCGCCATCGCAGCAGCCGGCGTGCCCGGTCGGTGTCCACGTGCTCGCCGGCATCGGCGAGCAGCGCCATCGCGGCGAGCTCGCCGGAGACCCGGGCGTGGCGCCAGCCGCGTACACCCTGGCCCTCACCGCAGACGAGCACGTTGGCCACCGAGCTGCGCCCCCATTTGTCCGTTTCGGCGACGAAGTAGCCGCCCGGCGCGTGCCAGCGCAGGCGACAGCCCGCGGTGCGCGGAAGCTGGCTCTGGGCGATGAAGGCGTCAGTCAGCCCGAGGCGGTCGAAGGCGAGGCGCCGGCCGTCGTCCAGGCGCAGGCGCCCGTTCTCCACCGCCGCCGCTCCCCGTCCGCGCAGCACGGTGACGCCGTGCCGGGCGAGGGTGGCGCGGTCGCGGGCGAACTCCAGCGCGTTGCCCGGGATCGCCGCGCCCGCCGGTGCGAGGCGGGCATAGTCCGCCAGTCCCAGGCGGTCGACCACCGCGGAGACCCGCGCGCCGGCGCGGCACAGGCCCGCCGCGGCGACGTACAGGAACGGTCCGGCACCGGCGAGCACGACATCACCGGCGGGCACGGCACCGTGGCCCTTGAGCAGGGCCTGGAGCGCGCCGGCGCTGGTTACCCCCGGCGCCGGCGTGCCCGGGACCGGACAATGCATGTCGTAGGCCCCGCAGGCGAGTACCACGGCGTCGAACGTGTCCTCGCGCACCGCCCCGGTGGCGGCCTCCCGCCAGGTCACCCGGCCGTCGCCGGCCACGCCGAGAACGGCGGCGCCGCAGATGAGCCCCTTGCCGAGGCGCTGCTCGAGCGCCGTCGCCGGCGCGTCACGGCGTACACGGGTGATGTTGCCGCCACTGCGTGGCTGCTCGTCGAAGGCGGTCACCGCCCAGCCGGCATCGAGCAGCCGCACCGCGGTGCCCTCGCCGGCCGGCCCGGTGCCGACGACGGCGACGTGGCGGGCTGCGCTCATTCGGCCCCGCCGAGGTACGCCTGGATGATGCGCTCGTCGGCACGCAGCTCCTCGCCGCTACCCTGCATGCGCACCTGCCCGTTCTCCAGCACGTAGCCGTAGTGGGCGAGTCGCAGCGCGAGCCGGGCGTTCTGCTCGACGAGCAGGATGGTCACGCCGGTCTCGTTGAGGCGCTTGACGATGCGCATGGTATCGGTCACGAGCTTCGGCGCCAGGCCCATGGAGGGCTCATCGAGGAGCAGTACCTCGGGGCCGTGCATGAGCGCGCGGCCGATGGCGAGCATCTGCTGCTCGCCGCCGGAGAGCAGCGAGGCATCCTGGTGCCGGCGCTCCGCCATCCGCGGGAACAGCTCGAAGACGTGGGCCATACGCTCGGCGCGCACGTGGGCGTCCCGCACGGTGAACGCCCCGAGCTCCAGGTTCTCCTTCACCGACAGGCCCTTGAGCACGTGCCGGCCCTCCGGCACGTGGACCACGCCCAGCCGGGCGATGTTGTGCGCGGCCAGGGTGGTGATGGGCTTGCCCTGGAGCTGGACCTCGCCGGCGGCGGCGCGCACCAGTCCGGAGATGGTCTTGAGCGTCGTGGTCTTGCCCGCGCCGTTGCTGCCGAGCAGGGCGACGATCTGGCCCTTGCGGACCTCCAGGGTGACGCCGTGCAGGGCCTGGATCTTGCCGTAGAAGGCCTCGATATCGCGGACGCTGAGTACGGTCTCGCTCATGTCAGCTCCAGTTCGTCTTCGTCCTGGCCCAGGTAGGCCTCGATCACCGCCGGGTCACTCTGGATGGCCTCGGCGGTGCCCTCGGCGATGATGCGCCCGTGGTCGAGCACGCTGATGTGCTCGGAGACCTCCATGACCAGGCCCATGTCGTGCTCGATGAGCAGCACCGCCACCCCGCGCTCGTCGCGGATGCGGCGGATCAGGCGCACCAGCTCGGTCTTCTCGCTGCTGTTCAGTCCGGCGGCGGGTTCGTCGAGCAGCAGCAGCCGGGGCTGCGTGGCCAGGGCCCGGGCGATCTCGACCAGGCGCTGGTGGCCGTAGGCGAGGTTGGTGGCGATGCGGTCGGCCTCGTCGGCGATACCGACGAACTCGAGGCACTCCTCGCAGATCTCGCGTACCCGGCGTTCCTCCGCGCGCTGGGAGGGCAGGCCGAAGATCGCGGAGAAGGCGCCGGCACGGCTGCGGCAGTGCTGGCCGGCCATGACGTTGTCGAGCACGGACATCTCCCGGAACAGGCGCACGTTCTGGAAGGTGCGCGCGATCCCGAGCTTGGTCACCGCGTGGGGCTTGCGTTTGAGCAGCTGCTCGCCGCCAAAGGTGATCGACCCCTGTTGCGGACGGTAGAAGCCGGTGATGCAGTTGAACAGCGACGTCTTGCCCGCCCCGTTCGGGCCGATGAGGCTCGCCACGCTGTTTTCCGCGACACCGAAGCGGATGTTCTCGAGCACGGTGTTGCCTGCGAAACGCAGGACCACGTCGTCGAGCTGCAAGAGCATGGTGGTCTCCCTACGAACGCCGTCCCGGCCAGATACCGCTGGGCCGGAAGAGCATGATGAGCAGAAGGATCACGGCGAAGACCAGCAGCCGCAGCGAACCGATGTCGCGCAGCAGCTCGGGGCCGAGGATGACGATGAACGCGCCGAGGATGACCCCGGGGATCTTGCCCATGCCGCCGAGGATCACGGCCATGAGCACCAGTACGGACTGCTGGAAGCTGAAGCTCTGCGGCGAGATCGCCCCCAGGTTGGCGGCGAAGAACACCCCGCCGATGGAGCCGAAGACCGCACCGGTGATATAAGCGGCGAGCTTGACGCGTACGCGGTTGATGCCCATGGCCTCGGCGGCGTCCTCGTCGTGGCGCACGTACAGCCAGGCACGGCCCAGGCGCGAGTGCAGCAGCCGTTGTGCGGCGATGACCGCAAGCACGGCGAGCGCCGCGAAGATGTAGTAATAAGTGGTCGGTCCGTTGAGGGTATGGCCGAACACGCTCGGCGAGGGGATGCCCGTCAGGCCGCTGGCCTGGCCGGTGATCTCCAGATTGCGTGCGCCGATGCGCACGATCTCGCCAAAGCCCAGGGTGACGATGGCGAGGTAGTCGCTGCGCAGCCGCAGTGTCGGCCCGCCGATGATCACCCCGGCAAGCGCCGCCGCGCACAGGGCGAAGGGGATCGTCAGCCAGAAGTTGAAGCCGAACTGCTGGGTGAGTATGCCCGTGGTGTAGGCCCCCACCGCGAAGAACGCGGCGTAGCCGAGGTCGAGCAGTCCCGCGAAGCCCACGACCACGTTCAGCCCCAGCGCGAGGATGACGTAGAGGAGGGCGTTGGTGAGGATCACCGTGCCGTAGCGGCCCACGACGGGCGGGGCGAGCAGCAGCAGCGCGATGATCACCGCGTACAGCGCCCAGCGCCGCCGCGGGTCGTCGAAGGCCGCGTACAGGCGCTCGATGGCGCCCGGTGCCGGCCGGGTCGTGACCTTGTTCGTCGCCATGATTACATCCGCTCCACTTCGGACTTGCCGAGAAGCCCCGTGGGTTTGAACACCAGCACCAGGATGAGCACGCCGAAGGTGAACACGTCCTTCCATTCACCGCCGATATGCGGGATCTGGGTGGCGAACGCCTCGAGCAGGCCGAGTATGAGGCCGCCGAGCATGGCGCCGGTGATGCTGCCGATGCCGCCGATGACCGCGGCGGTGAAGGCCTTCAGGCCGATGAGAAAGCCCATGAAGTACCAGATGCGGCCGTACTGCACGCCGGCCATCACGCCGGCCGCTGCCGCCAGTGCCGAGCCGGCGAAGAAGGTCACGGCGATGACGCGCTGGACGTTGATGCCCATCAGCCGGCACATGTCCTTGTCCAGGGAGACGGCCCGCATGGCCTTGCCGTACATCGTGCGCGAGACGAACAGCTCCAGGCCGATCATGAGCACGATCGCGGAGGCCACGAGCACGATCTGGGTGTAGTTGACGAATACCGCCCCGAGCGAGACGCCGCCGAAGCCGAGGTCCGTGCGGAAGGCGGTGACCTGGCCGTCGGTGAGCGCGAGCGCGGCGTTCTGCAGCACGAGGGAGACGGCGAGCGCGGTGATCAGTATGGACAGCCTGGGCGCGGAGAGCATCGGGCGGTAGGCCACCTGCTCGATCACCACGCCGAGGAAGCCCACCGCGATCATGGCGACGAACATCGCCACGAATATCCCCATCCAGCCGGCACCGATGGTGCCCGAGACGAGGGAGAGCGCGCCGAAGCCGACGAACGCGCCGACCATGTAGATATCGCCGTGGGCGAAGTTGAGCAGTTTGATGACGCCGAAGATCATGGTGTAGCCCAGCGCCACCAGGGCATAGAACGACCCCAGCACCAGGCCGTTGACCAGCTGCTGGATGAGTATGTCGGTCAGTGACATGGAAAACGGTCTCCCGGCGGATTCCGGTAGGGGCCGGCGGGGCGGGTGCCCCGCCGGCCGTTGGGGCAACGGTTACTTGGAATGCAGGGTCCAGCCGCCCTGCTCACCCTTGAGGATGATGAAGTTGGAACGCGCCAGCGTGTTCTTGTCCGTGAACGAGATCGGGCCGGTGAGCCAGGCCTCGCCGTCCGCCGAGGCGAGTGCGTCGATCACCGCGTCCGGGTCGGTGGAGCCGGCCTTCTCGATGGCCCAGCCGAGCAGCTTCATGCCGTCGTAGGACAGGGTCGAGTACGGTCCCGGGCTGCGGCCCTTGTACTTGTTGCCGTAGGACTCGATGAACTGCTTCGCCTCGGGGAGGAACTCCGCGATCGGGTTGGAGAAGCAGTACACGCCGTCGGCCGCGCGGCCGGCGATCTCGAAGAGCTTCGGCGAGTTGGAGCCGTCGCCCACCGCGATGATGCCCTGGTAGCCGCCCTGGCGGAGCTGGCGGATGAGCAGGCCGCCGTCGGCGTAGTAGGCGGTCCAGAACACCGCGTCCGCGCCCTCGGAGCGGATCTTGGTCACCAGCGAGCTGAAGCTCTGCTCGCCCTTGCTCACCGTCTCCTGCACGGTGACCTCGAGGCCGGCCTTCTTCCACTCCTTCGCGGTCAGGTTGGCGAGGTCCTGGGAATAGGCGTCGCCCTGGTCGACGATCGCCAGCGTCTTCGCGCCCTGGCTCTTGAAGAAGTCCACCGCCTTGCGCACCTGGTCGTAGCCGGTGGAGTTGATCATGAAGGCGTTGCCCGGGTTCGCCGGGATGAGCTTGGTCGAGTTGGCCGCGGTGATGACGAACGGGATGTTGGCATCGCCGTAGGTCTTCAGCGTCGGCAGGGTGGCGCCGGAGCAGTAGCCGCCGACCACACCGGCGACGTCGGCGGAGGCGAGCTTGCTCGCCGCGTTCACCGACTGCTGCGGGTCACAGGCGGAGTCGCCGACAAGGATCTCCACCTGACGGCCGAGCAGGCCGCCGTCGGCGTTGATCTCGTCGACCGCGATCTGGATCGCGTTCTTCATGTCGACGCCGTAAGTGGCCTCGGAACCGGTGGTGGGCACCTGGACGCCCACGGTGATCGGCTCCTGGGCATGGCCGGCACCGCTCGCGGCCAGCGCGATGGTCGCCGCCGCGGCGAGATGGGTGAGACGTTTGGACATAGTGCTCTCTCCGTTAACGCGTTGTAGAGCCGTTGCAACAGGGGTGGCCTGTCGTGCCACCGCGTAAAGGTCCCCGGTGGCTGTCCGGGGACGCAATCCGGCCGGCGTCCGCACGGCGGTGGCCGCCGGCGCCGGTGTTCACGGGGGTGGGGCTGCCGGAGAGGGCGAGGCGGGGATCGTTTATGATGACCGGGCACGCTCCGCGGCCCGGGCGGGAGATCGGTGCTCCCCTGTGCTGTCCCCGTTCCATGATTGTCGGCCCCTCCTCCGCCACGGCGCAGAGCCGTGGTTATCATGCTTATTGGTATATTTTATACAATTCAAGGCTGCCAGCCGCAAGCCTGTCGCGGCAGGTGGATGGCCGGCTCCCCCGCTCCGGGAGCGATGGCCCGACGTCCGGAGCGCTTTGCGGGGGAAGCCGCGATCCCGGTCTCCGGGCGGGGGGAGCGTCCCCGTCGCACCCGCCCGCTTCAGCGATCCTGATATTTACCACGTCCGTGGTCCCGTCGGCGAGTGTCCCCGGCGGTACGGGTGCGCCCGGGCCCGTGGCGGGCGCCGTGTCCGCACGTGCCGCTGTCACCGCCGGGCAGGCGTGTCCGCTGCGGTCATCGCCCGGCCACTGGCGATCGCGCCCCTGGACGGGTGTGTCCGTCTGCGGTGCCCGGGTGGTGACGGTGATGCGCAAGCCGCTACTCCTCGTGCGTGTTCTCGCCGCTGCCCCGGCGTTCTGCAAGAAAGGCTAGCAGATCGTCGCGGGCGGCCAGGACGTGCTCGTTGAGCAGGCGGCTGGCCTCGATGACATCGCGGTCCGCGCACAGGTTGACCAGCCGGTTGTGCTCCTCGCGCGCGCGCTCGTTCGTGCGCTGCGTGAGCTTGAGCTGCAGGCGCAGGTAGCGGTCTGCGTTGCGGTGGAGGTTGCGCACGATGGACAGGGCTCGGGGACGCTCCGCGGGTTCGTAGAGCACGGCGTGAAGCTCCCAGTTGAGCTGGCCCCAGTCCCGCTCCTGTGAGCCGCGGGAGAGCATCTCGTCGAAGGTGGCGAGAATCTCGCGCGCACGCTCGATGTGATGGGTCTCCAGGCGCGGGATGGCGCGCTGGAGCAGGTCGACCTCGATGAGTGCACGCAGGTCGAAGAGCTCGCGTATCTCGTCGAGCGACAGCGCCGTGACCGTGTAGCCCTTGTGGGCGGAGAGGGTCACCAGCCCCTCTCCCTCGAGCTGGAGCAGGGCCTCGCGCACGGGGATGCGGCTGACGCCGAACTCAGCCGCCAGGGTGTCCTGGCGCAGCTGCTCCCCCTCCGGGATGTCGAGATTGAGGATGCGCTCGCGCAGCTCGTCGGTCAGCGCGGCGGACATCGTCTGGCGTTTGAGTCCCGTGCTCGCCATAGGCCCTTTCATCGTCCTTGCGTCCCCGGGGTTCGATATATATTTTATACAATATACGTCGCCCGGCGGAAGACGCAAACCATCCGCCTCAACCCAACACCTCCTGGAGGAGCAAGTCCATGAAGGTCGACTGGCGCGGCATCTACCCGGCCGCCACCACGCAGATGAAGGCCGACGGGTCCCTGGACCTGGAGGCGAATCAGAAGATGGTCGAGCAGATGATCGATGACGGCGTTCACGGCCTGGTCATGCTCGGCAGTGTCGGTGAGAACACCTCGCTGAGCGCGGAGGAGAAGCGCCGCGTGATCGCCTCCACCGTCGAGGTCGTCAACGGCCGCGTGCCGGTGATCTCCGGCGTGGCGGAGTACACCACCGCCCTTGCGCAGGAGTATGCCCGTGACGTGGAGAAGCTCGGCGCCGACGGCCTGATGGCGCTGCCGGCGATGGTCTACAAGGCCGACCAGCGCGAGGTAGTCGCCCACATCCGCGCCACCGCGGAGGCCGCGAACCTGCCGGTGCAGATCTACAACAACCCCGGGGTGTACGGCATCGACATCAAGCCCGATGCGCTGGTGGAGCTCGCCCGGAGCACGAAGAACGTGGTCGCGGTGAAGGAGTCCTCCGAGGACCCGCGCCGTGTCACCGACATCATCAACATCGATCCGGACGCGCTCGCGCTCATGTCCGGCGTCGACGACGTGGCCATGGAGTGCATGATCCTGGGTTGCCAGGGCTGGGTCTCCGGCTTCGCCAACGTCTTCCCGGCGGAGAGCGTCGCCATCTACGATCACCTGCAGGCCGGGCGGATCGAGAAGGCCCGCGAGATCTACCGCTGGATGATGCCGGCGCTGCACATGGACGTTCACCCCAAGCTGGTGCAGATGATCAAGCTCTCCGAGCAGGTGGCCGGCCGCGGCAGCGAGACCGTGCGGGCTCCGCGCCTGCGCCTGGAGGGCGAGGAGCGGGAGTACGTGGTCTCCACCATCGAGCGGCTGCTGGCCAACCGGCCGTCCATCGACTGAGCGCGCCCGCGCCGCGGTGACGCGCCATGTGTCCGAAGGCCCTGACTCAGGCGGGTCAGGGCATTAGCATGGCGGTACCGGCGTTATGTCCTTCCGTCATCAGGGGCCGCCCGCCGGGCGGCCCCGCACGTTGTCAGGAGTTCCTGCCCATGGCCCGACATACCTTCATGTGCGTGGACGCGCACACCTGCGGCAACCCGGTGCGCGTGGTCGCCGGCGGCGGCCCGCCGCTGAAGGGCGCCTCGCTGTCCGAGTACCGGCAGCACTTCCTCGCCGAGTACGACTGGATCCGCCAGGGCCTGATGTTCGAGCCCCGCGGCCACGACATGATGTCCGGCTCGATCCTCTACCCGCCGCTGCGCGAGGACTGCGATCTGGGTGTGCTGTTCATCGAGACCTCCGGCTGTCTGCCCATGTGCGGGCACGGCACCATCGGCACGGTCACGGTGGCCCTGGAGGAGGGTTTCGTCACGCCGTCGCAGCCCGGGCGGCTGAACCTCGAGACCCCGGCGGGATTCGTCGGCGTCGAGTACGAGAGCGACGGCCGCTATGTCGAGCGCGTGCGGCTGTTCAACGTCGGCGCCTACCTCGCCGCCACGGACGTGGCCGTCGAGGTGCCGGGTTTCGGCGAGCTCACCTGCGACATCGCCTACGGCGGCAATTACTATGCGATCTTCGATCCCCAGCCCGGCTTCGAGGGGCTGGACGCGCTGAGCGTGGACGAGATCCTCCGCCTCTCGCCCGTGGTGCGCGAGCGCCTCAACGCCATCATCGAGCCGGTGCACCCGGACAACCCGACCATCCGCGGGGTCAGCCACGTCATGTGGACCGGCCCTGCCCGCGAGGCGGGTGCCGATGCCCGCAACGCCGTGTTCTACGGCGAGCGCGCCATCGACCGCTCCCCCTGCGGCACGGGCACCTCGGCGCGCATGGCCCAGCTCTATGGCCGGGGCCGCCTTGGCGTGGGCGATACCTTCGTCCACGAGAGCATCATCGGCAGCCTTTTCGAGGGCCGGATCGAGTCCCGGACCCGGGTCGGCGAGCACGACGGCATCATGCCGAGTATCGCCGGCTGGGCCCGGATCACCGGCTACAACACCCTGTTCATCGACGACCGCGACCCCTTCGCCCACGGCTTTACGGTGAAGTAGGTCCGCCAGGAGGCACGCAATGCAGATCAATCCCGATCACGTCATCGCCAGCCGCCACGAGGCAGACGGCAGTCAGCCGCTGCAGGCTGTGAACGCCGCCAGCGGCGAGGCGCTGGCGCCGGTCTTCCACGAGGCCACCACGGACGCCGTGGACCGCGCCTGCCGCGCCGCGGCCGAGGCCGCCCCGGCCTGGCGGGCGCTGAGCCTGGAGCGCCGGGCGGCGTTCCTGGAGACGGTGGCCGAGGAGCTGGACGCCTCGGTGGAGGCGTTCGTCGAGCGTGCGCCCGCAGAGACCGGTCTGCCCGAGGCGCGTATCCGCGGCGAGCTCGGCCGCACTTCCGGGCAGCTCCGGCTGTTCGCCACGGTGGTGCGTGCCGGTGATTTCCTCGGTGCACGCATCGATCACGGCGATCCCGACCGCAGCCCGGCGCCGAAGCCCGACGTCCGCTCCTGCCTGGTGCCGCTGGGCCCGGTGGCGGTGTTCGGTGCCAGCAACTTCCCGCTGGCGTTTTCCACCACCGGCGGCGATACCGCCTCGGCCTGGGCCGCGGGCTGCCCCGTGGTGGTCAAGGGGCATCCCGGCCATCCGGGGACCGCGGCGATCACCGCGGAGGCGGTGATGCGCGCGGTGGCGCGCTGCGAGGTTCCGCCGGGGGTGTTCTCGCTGCTCCACGGCGGTGGCCATGAGCTCGGCGGTGCGCTGGTGCAGCACCCGGCGATCAAGGCGGTGGGCTTCACCGGCTCCTTCGGCGGCGGCACGGCGCTGGCGCGGCTGGCCGCAACGCGCCCGGAACCGATCCCGGTGTACGCCGAGATGGGCAGCGTGAACCCGATGTTCGTGATGCCGGCCGCGGCGGCGGAGCGGGCCGAGTCCCTGGGTAGCGGGCTTGCGGGTTCCGTCGGGCTCGGCTGCGGACAGTTCTGCACCAACCCGGGGCTGGTCTTCGGTGTCGCCGGTGATGACTTCGAGCGCTTCGTCAAGGCGGCCGGGGACGCGGTCGCCGGTGCCGCGCCGGGCGTGATGCTCCACGGCGGGATCCTGGAGGCCTACGAGGCCGGCGTGCGCCGCCTGGAGTCGGTGCCCGGGGTGACGGAGGTCGCTTGCGGCGAGTCGGGTGACGGGCGCGCCAGCGTGCGGCTGTTCCGTACCGACTACGAGACCTTCCGTGCCAACCCGCAGCTCGCCGAGGAGGTCTTCGGCCCGGTGTCGCTGCTGGTGACGGTGGATTCCGAGGCGGACCTGAGCGTGGCCGCCCTGGGCCTGCCGGGCCAGCTGACGGCGACCATCCAGGCCACCGATGCCGAGATGGTGGATCACGCGGAGCTGGTGGCGGCGCTGGAGGCGCGGGCCGGCCGGGTGCTGGTCAACGGTTTCCCCACGGGCGTGGAGGTCAGCCACTCCATGGTCCACGGCGGGCCGTATCCGGCGACCACGGATTCGCGCACCACCTCGGTGGGTACACGGGCGATCGAGCGCTTCCTGCGCCCGGTGTGCTACCAGGACTTCCCGGCAGGGGCGCTGCCCGAGGCGCTGCGCGACGACAATCCGCTCGGCCTGCGGCGGTTCGTCGACGGTCAGTGGCAGTCCTGAGGGTGTCGAAGCCGGGCGGCGGACGCCGCCCGGCGCCCGGGGTTACTCGGGCTTGAGCACGACCTGTCCGTCCGAGGACTGGGCCAGGCGGTAGGGCGTCGCGCTGCACGCGAAACGCTTGATGATGCGGTTCGCCTCGCGGCGGATCTCGTTCGATGGCCCGCGGATGACGATTTCCTTGCCACGGTATTCCACACGGCAGCTCTCTTGCTGAGTCGCCGGCATGGCTACCTCCTGCCGCAGATTCTCGTCTGCCTGTTGAACACTCACGCCCGATCGTTCGGGCCCGGACCCCGCGTGCGCCATGGCAATGCCGCAGCGCATCAAGGCGCCAGAGTGTGCGACTAAAACGCGGGCGCGTAAACCCCCGTGTCACAATCGTGGGCGGCGGGGCTCATTCCAGGCGTACGCAGTTGCGCCCGTCGGCCTTCGCGCGGTAGAGGGCCTGGTCCGCGCGGGCGACGAGGGTGTGCTCGTCGTCCTCCTCGCCGAGCGCGGCGACCCCGAAGCTTGCCGAGCACCGTCCGATCTCCGGGATCGGGGTGCGTGCGAGCTGCTCGCGCAGATGTCCGGCGAGGGTGCAGGCACCGTCCAGGCCCGTGCGCGGGCACACGATGATGAACTCCTCGCCGCCCCAGCGGCCCAGGTGGTCGCCGGAGCGCACCGCTTCCTGCAGGACCTCGGAGAACCGCCGCAGGACGTGGTCGCCGGCGAGGTGGCCGTGGGCGTCGTTGATGGCCTTGAAGTGGTCGATGTCGAGGAAGATAACGGCGAGCTGCTCACCGGCGGCCCGGGCGCCGGCGACGGCGGCGCGGAGCTCGCCCTCGATGGCGTCGCGGTTGGCGAGGCCGGTGAGTGCGTCCGTGCTGGCGCGGCGGTCGAGGCCGCGGATGCGGGCGTGGGTGCTGCCGAGCAGCGCGTTGTAGTGGGTGCTCAGCATCTGCAGCTCGTGGACGTGTCGGCCCGGGCCGTGCAGCCGGATCGGCCGGCCGCGCTCGATGGCCGCGACGGCGTGGTGCAGCGGTCGGACCAGGGCGTTGCGGGCCGCCAGGTAGGCGAGCAGGATAACCACGAGGGCGGCCGCGCCGGCGAGCCCCAGGGCGATGGTGAAGCGCTTCTGGGCCGCGCCGGCGATGTCCGCGGTGAGGTCCACCTCGGCGAGTATGTGTGTGGTCAGCGATTCGC
>NZ_WNXE01000340.1:0-2039 GCF_010993615.1 Arhodomonas sp. KWT
CGTCACCGCACTGCGCTACGACCAGCTCGACGACTGCGGCGCCTACCTGCGCGCCCCCGAGCCGGCCACCTTCTACCGCATGCACGGCACCCTCACCGGTGCCTACGACATCCGCCACCTCGCGGTGCGCAACCGCGTGGTGCTCACCAACAAGACGCCCACCGGGCTGAACCGCGGCTTCGGCGGGCCCCAGGTCTACTACGCCCTGGAGCGGCTGATGCAGCACATCGCCGCGACCCTGGGGCTCGACCCGCTGACGGTGATCCGGCGCAACCTGGTGCCGCCGGAGGCCTTCCCGTACCGCGCCCCCGCGGGCTCGCTGCTCGACTCCGGCGACTACCCGGCGGCGGTGGAGCTGGCCGAGCGCGACGGCGGGCTGGCGGAGCTGCGCGAGCGCCGGGACGCCGCCCGGCGGGAGGGCCGCTACTACGGCATCGGTTTCTGCGCGGCGGTTGAGCCCTCGATATCCAACATGGGCTACATCACCACCGTGATGACCCCGGAGGAGCGGCGCAAGGCCGGGCCCAAGAACGGCGCGGTGAGCACCGCCACCGTGAGCGTCGATCCCCTCGGCGCCGTGAGCGTGCACGTCTCCTCCACGCCCCAGGGACAGGGGCACCGCACCGTCGCCGCCCAGGTGGTGGCGGACGTGCTCGGCGTGCCCTTCGAGTCGGTGACGGTGAACGTCGAGCTCGACACCCAGAAGGACGCCTGGTCCATCGCCTCGGGCAACTATTCCAGCCGCTTCTCCGGCGCGGTGGCCGGCGCCGTGCACAAGGCCGCCACGCGGGTGCGTGACCGCCTCGCCGGCATCGCGGCCGGGCCGCTGGGCGTGGCCCCGGAGACGGTGCGTTTCGCCGGCGGGCGCGTGCACGCCGGCGCCGATGACGGTAGCGCCTCGATGTCCTTCCACCGCGTCGCCGGCGCGGTGCACTGGGCCCCCGGCACGCTCCCGGAGGGCGAGCCGGGCGGGCTGCGCGAGACCGCGTTCTGGACCCCGCCGGAGCTCGCCGCCCCGGACGAGGGCGACCACATCAACAGCTCGCTGTGCTACGGCTTCGTGTTCGACTACTGCGGCGTGGAGATCGACCCGGTCACCGGCGCAGTGCGCATCGACCGCTACGTCACCCTCCACGACCCGGGGCGCATCCTCAATCCGCAGCTCGTGGACGGCCAGGTCCGCGGCGGCTTCGCCCAGGGCCTGGGCGCGGCGCTGATGGAGGAGTTCGCCTACGGCGACGACGGCAGCTTCCTCGCCGGCACTCTGGCGGACTACCTCATCCCCACCTCCATGGAGGTGCCGGAGCCGGTGATCCTGCACATGGAGACGCCGTCGCCGTTCACGCCGCTGGGCGCCAAGGGCGTGGGCGAGGGCAACAACATGTCCACGCCCGTGTGCATCGCCAACGCCGTGGCGGACGCCCTCGGCCGCGCGGACATCGAGCTGCCGCTCACCCCGGCGCGGGTGCGCGGCATGATCGGCATCGACGAACCGGAGCCGCCGGCCGGCCTGGAGCCCGCCGCCGCGCCCAGGGGCGGGGGCTCGGGGCTGCGCGCCAGCGACTCGGTGACCATGCCGGCGCCGCCGGAGACCGTGTTCCACCGCATGCTCGAGCCGGCGACCCTCGCCGCGATCATCCCGGGCTGCCACGAGCTCGAGGCCACCGGCGAGAACGCCTACCGCGCCGACGTCACCGTGGGCGTGGGCATGATCCGCGCCCGCTACGAGGCGCGAATCACCCTGAGCGAGCTCGACCCGCCGCACTCGCTGCGCCTGAGCGGCGTGGGCGAGAGCGCCATGGGGTCCGCCGAGGGCAGCGCGCGGGTGCGTCTCACCGCCCTCGACGACGGCGGCACCCGGCTCGACTACGACTACGAGGCCGCCGTCGGCGGCAAGGTCGCGGCCGTGGGCGCGCGCATGCTCCAGGGGGCGGCGCGGGTCATCATCGGCCAGATTTTCACCCGCCTCGCCGCGGAGCTCGGCGGTGGCCAGCCGTCGTGGTGGCGGCGTCTGGCGGACCGGCTGCGCGGCCTCGTCG
>NZ_WNXE01000341.1:0-2038 GCF_010993615.1 Arhodomonas sp. KWT
CGGTCCGCCATCTCGTCCCGGGTGATCACGGACACCGAGCGCGGTGTCTCGATCAGGGGGACATCGGCCTTGGTTGCCGCTGCGCTACTGTAGGCGACATAGCCGTCGGCTGCGCCGTCCGCCGTCTCACCGGCGGCCTCCACGCGCACCGGGTCGAGCTGCAGGGAGGTGCTGCCGCCGGCCGCCCGGGTCAGCACTACCGTGCGCTCGTCGGTGAACCGCCAGGCGAGGCCGGTGCCGCGAAGCAGCCGGTCCAGTGCCTCGCCGACCGTCAGCCGGCCGGTCACGGTCCGGCTGCGCACGCCCTCGGCGATGTCCGTGGCGACGGTGACCTGCAGTCCGGACTGCTGGCCGAAGGCGTTGAGGGCGCGGCGCAGGTCCCGGGTCCGGATGTCGAAGACTGCGGTGCGCTCGGTGCTGGCGGTCCGGGTCTGTGTGCCGCCGGGGGCGGTGGCCGCCATTGCGGGAGCCGCGGCGATCAGGCCGCCGGCCAGCAGGATGGCGATGGAGGATGCCGTGCGCGGGTGTCGACGGTGTCGCCCAGCGAGGGTGGTGGATCGGTTCGGGATGTCTGTCATGGGCGCTCTCCATCCAGGGTGAAACGAATAAGTCCTATTCGTGTTGTCGCCCCCTGTGACGAATGGCGCCGCGTTATTTTTCACCCCCCGTCGTCGCAGTGTCTTCCGGACCGGTTACCAGTCTCAGCCACGGTGAGACGTGGTGGATGGTTCCGCTATGGGGGCCGACCACCGCCCGGAGCGCTGACTCCGGGGCGGTAAGGTCGTAGGTACCGGTGATACGACGTGTCTCCAGGCCGGATGCGGCGAGCACGGTCCAACCGGGGAGATAGGGGCGAAGCCGGTCGATGGCGGCGCCGACGGTGGCGCCGTCAACGTACAGCCGGCCGTCGGTCCACAGCCCGACGGCTTCCGGCGGGACGCCGGTGCGTTGCTGTGCCCGGTCGGTACGCCTGACGGTCAGGCGTTCGCCGCGTCCGAGTGCAACCCCGGGCGTGGCGTTGCGGGTGTCGCGTACCCGCACGTGCCCGGAGCGCACGCCGACCGCGATGGCCCGATCCGAGAGGCGGACGCCGAAGCGGGTGCCGGTGACGGTGACCTCGACGTCGTCCGCGTCGACGGTGAACGGGCGTCCAGCATCGGAGCGCACCTCCAGGTAGGTGGCGCCGCGGAGGAGGTCTATGCGGCGTCGGGTGCCGGAGAAATCGGTGGCGACAGCGCTTTGCGGGGCCAGGTGCAGGGTGCTGCCGTCGGGGAGCGCGACTTCCCGGATCTCACCGGTTCCGGTGCGGTAGTCCGCCTCCATTCGCAGGAATACCGCCGGCAGGGCGACGGCCAAGGCCACGGCGGCGGCGACGGCCATGCCGGCGCCGGTCATTAGTCGTGTATGTCGTCGGCGCGGTCGCCTGCCCGGGCGGTGGATCTCCTGCGATGTGGCCGTTGAGGTGTGGGTCGTCGAGGGCGCCTCGGCGGCGTCCGGCGCAGCGAAGTGGACGCCGGTCTGTTGCCAGGCGTGCAGGACCTGTTCCCAGGCTTCCCGGTTACGCGGGTCGGCAACCAGCCAGGCCGCAAACGCACGGCGTTCCGTTTCGTCGGCATCGTCGAGCCGGAGAAGCCACTCCACCGCGGCTTCCTGCTGCTCGGTGGGCGAGGGCCGTGACACGCGATGCCTCCGTTGCCGTGCTGTGTCTGTGTTGCCGTCAGTCGATCGGTGCGGAGGGGAACACGCGGTCCGCCCACGATCGGCAGTCCGTATGGTGCGATTTTCAGTCATTGGCTGCCAGGCCCACGGTGACGTGCAGGATGGCGCGTTTGACCAGTCGATGGGCGGTCGCCACCGAGATATCGAGGCGGTCGGCGATCTGCTGCAGGGTGCACCCATCGACCCGGTGCATTCGCAGTGCCGTGCGGGCGTCGTCCGGAAGGTCGTCGACGAGCATAGTCACCCGCCGCAGCGTCTCGTCTCGCCCGGCCTGTTGTTCGGGCGGGGTTGTCGGTGCCGGGCCCATCAATGCCATCGC
>NZ_WNXE01000342.1:0-2015 GCF_010993615.1 Arhodomonas sp. KWT
AGCAGCTCGCGGTGGTAGTGACGGTTGTCCTCGCCGAACTGCACGCGCCGGGGGCGGTAGGTGCGCTTGAGGTCGACGAGATCGGAGAGCAGGTCGCTGATGAAGTACACCATGAAGCGCAGCAGCGGGTTGCCGCAGGCATCGGCGATGCGGTTGTGGAAACTGAGCTCGGCGAGGCGCAGCTCGCGCTGGCCGTCGCGTTCGAAGCCGAGGCCCTCGCACAGCGCGATGTTCTCCTCGAGCGCCCGGAAATCCGCATCCGTGAGCCGCCCCACGGCGGCCGCGGCGGCCTCGACCTCGACGCCCTTGCGCAGCTGGTAGATCTGCCGGCCGTCGAGCTTCTGGAAGTGCAGGTAGTTGCGCAGCGCCCGGGTGGCCTGCTCGACGCCGGGCTCGGCGACATAGGCGCCGCCGGTCGGGCCGGTGCGCATCACTACCAGTCCCTCGACCTCCAGCGCCTTGAGCGCCTCGCGCACCGTGCCCTTGGCACAGCCGTAGAGGTCGATGAACTCCCGTTCCTTCGGCAGGCGATCCCCCGGCTGCAGGCCCTCGACCACGATCCAGCGCTTGACGTCCTCGACGATCAGGTCGGAGAGCTTGCGTCGGGTCGGTTTGCGCCCGGGATCCTGCATGACTTGCCTGACAACTCCCACCTGCCCGGCCGTGCGGGCACGATTTACCTATTTATAAGGATAAATAGCATAGATTCGGGGTTTGTCTACAGCCCGCCGGCCGTTGCCGGGGGACCTCCTGGTGCCCAGCCCGCTGGTGGCGGGGGTTTCGGCCCCTTCGGGCGTGCCGGGTGTCAGAGGTGGGTGCCGTTCGGTGCAGGATAGACCGGCTCCGGCGGAGCGCAATGCATCGACAGGGGGTGTCCGACGACGGGGCGGAGTGGTCACAGCGGTGGCGGACAGGGGACGGTTCCGTCCGTCTGTCCGCCCGGTGCCGCGCGGTGGTGATCAGGTCTCGCCGGGTATGTCGTGTTTCTTCATCCGGTAGGCGAGTTGCGGGCGGGTCATGCCCAGCGACCGGGCCGCCTGGCTGAGGTTCCCGCCGGCGCGGCGGACAGCATGCTGGATGAGCCGGGGCTCGAGCTCGTCCAGCGAGGCCTGGCGGTCGAGAACCAGGTCGGCGAGTTCGTCGAGATTTGCCGGTGACCGGGCCGCTTCCGGCGTGGCCGGTCCATCGGCGGGGGGCGCGGCGGTGACGACGGGTGCCGTGCGCGGCTCCTCGGCGCAGCCGCCGGAGAGGTTCATGCGCGGAAACAGGTCCTTGACCTCGATCCGGCGCTGGTTGTCGGCGATGATCACGCCGCGCTCGATCATGTTCTCCAGCTCGCGGATGTTGCCCGGCCAGTCATAGGCCTGCAGCGCCTCGACGGCCCGTTCGCTCACGCCCTGGATGCGCTTGCCGTGGCGGGCGTTGTACTTGGCGAGGAAGCGCTCGACCAGCAGCGGGATGTCCTCGCGGCGCTCGCGCAGCGGCGGGATGATCACGGGGTAGATGTTGAGCCGGTAGTAGAGGTCGGCGCGGAAGCGCCCCTCGCGCACGGCCTGCTCCATGTCCATGTTGGTGGCGGCGACCAGGCGCACGTCCACGTGGCGGGTGCGGGTGTCGCCGACACGTTCGAACTCGCCCTCCTGGAGCACGCGCAGGAGCTTGGCCTGGGCGCCCTGAGAGAGCTCGCCGACCTCGTCGAGGAACAGCGTCCCGCCGTCGGCGCGCTCGAAGCGCCCGGGACGGGACTGCTGGGCGCCGGTGAACGCCCCCTTCTCCACGCCGAAGAGCTCCGACTCGATGAGCTCCTCGGGCATCGCCGCACAGTTGACCGCGACGAAGGCGTTGGCCGCCCGGCGACTGAGCTGGTGCAGGCCCCGGGCGAACATCTCCTTGCCTACACCGGTCTCGCCGAGCAGCAGCACGGTCACGGCGCTCTCGGCGGCCTTGCGGATGATCTCGCCGGTCTCGCGGAACGCCGGCGATACCCCCACCATATCGCCGAGGTTGGTCTGCTC
>NZ_WNXE01000343.1:0-2015 GCF_010993615.1 Arhodomonas sp. KWT
CGGGTCATGTCCGAGACCACCACCAGCTCGCAGCGGTGCAGTGCCTCGCGCACGCGCTCGGTATCCGGCAGGCTCACTGCCGGGTTGGTGGCCATGATCCATACCGCACGCACCCGCCCGGCGTGAATCGCCTCGAACAGATCCACGGCCTTGAGTCCCGGTTCGCCGGCGATGGCGGGGCTGCCCCAGAACGCCTGCACCGCGGCCGCGGCGTCGAAGCCGCGGTGCCCCGCCAGGGTGCTCGCGAGCCCGCCGACCTCGCGCCCGCCCATGGCGTTGGGCTGACCGGTGAGCGAGAACGGGCCGGCCCCGGGACGGCCCACGCGGCCGGTGGCGAGGTGGCAGTTGAGGATGGCGCCGGCCTTGTCGGTGCCGCTGCTGGACTGGTTCACCCCCTGGGAGAACAGGGTCAGCGTGCGTGGCGTGGCGGCGAACCAGTCGAAGAACCGGGCGACGTCCGCCTCCACCAGCCCGCAGGCCCGGGCCACCTCGGTGGTGTCCGGCGCGCTGCGCCGGGCGGCGGCGACGGCGGCGTCCAGTCCCCCGGTATGGGCCTCGACCCAGTCGCGGTCGATTGCGCCGGTGCGCGCAAGGTGGGCGAGCAGGCCGTTGAACAGCCACGCGTCCGTGCCCGGGCGGATGGCCAGGTGCAGGTCGGCCTCCCGCGCCGTTGCGGTCGTCCGCGGGTCGATGACCACCATGCGCCGCTGCGGGTCGGCCTCGCGCGCGTCGCGCAGGCGGCGGTAGAGCACCGGGTGGCACCAGGCGGCGTTGCTGCCGACGAGCACGGCGAGGTCGGCCTGGTCCAGGTCCGTGTAGTCGCCGGGCACCACGTCCTCGCCGAAGGCGCGTTCATGGGCGGCCACCGCGGAGGACATGCACAGCCGCGAGTTGGTGTCGATGTTGGCCGTGCCGATATAGCCCTTCATGAGCTTGTTGGCGAGGTAGTAGTCCTCGGTGAGGAGCTGGCCGGAGGCGTAGATCGCCACCGCCTCCGGGCCGTGGGTGTCGATCACCCGGCGGAATCCGTCGGCGACCTCGTCCAGGGCGCGGAACCAGCTCACCCGGCGACCGCGGATCTCCGGGTGGCGCAGCCGGCCCCCGTCGCCCACGGTCTCGCCCAGGTTCGCGCCCTTGGCGCAGAGGCGGCCGTGGTTGGCCGGATGGTCCGGGTCGCCGCGCACGTGCACGCCCCGCGGGCCGGGCTCGGCGATCACGCCGCAGCCGACCCCGCAGTAGGGGCAGGTGGTGCGGACCGCCGTGCTCATGACGCCTCCGGGGTCAGCCGCAGGTGGATGGTGCCGCCCTCCACGGTCACCGGGTAGCGGGGCGTGCTGCCCTCGTCCGGCGCCCGGGCCCGGCCGGTGGCGAGCTCGATGCACCAGTCGTGCAGCGGGCAGTAGACCGCCGCGCCGGAGACGATGCCCTGGGACAGCGGCCCGCCCTGGTGCGGACAGTGGTCGGCGACGGCGAAGACGGCGTCGTCGGCGGTGCGGAATACCGCCACCGGGCCGTCGGGCGTCTCCACCGTGCGGGCCCCGCGGCGGGGAATGGCGTCTAGGGGGCCGATCGCGACCCACTCGCCGGTATCGACGGCTGCTGACATGCTCGTGTCTCCTCTGTGGTACGGGCGTTCAGCCCGTCGCCCGGAGGGCGCGGAACTCCGGGTCCGGGGCGCTGGCGTCGGAGCGGGGTGCCCACGGGTCCACCTGGGTGTGCCGCTGGGACTCCAGGAAGCGCTCGTGGGCCTGGCGCCGGCCGTCGGCGTCGTCGACGACCCGTGAGCGGACGTAGTCGAGGCCCACGCGGTCGATCCAGTGGGCGGTCCGCTCCAGGTAACGCGCCTCCTCGCGGTAGATCTGCAGGAAGGCCGCGGCGTGTTCGAGCACCGCTTCGTGGCCGGTGACCCGGCAGAGGACCTCGGCGGCGCGCAGCTTCGTGCCGCCGTTGCCGCCGACCACCAGCTCCCAGCCGCTGTCGTTGGCGATCACGCCGAAGTCCTTGATGGTGGACTC
>NZ_WNXE01000344.1:0-2006 GCF_010993615.1 Arhodomonas sp. KWT
CGCTCCAGTGCCCGGCTCATGCGGCCGATCTCGTCGTTGCGCGGCCACGCCACCCGCGCGGTGAGGTCGCCGCCGGCGACGGCATCCGCGGTCGCCACCACCCGGTCCAGACCCCGGCGGATGTGGCCCGCGAGCAGGGCGGTGAGCAGCAGTCCGGTGAGCACCGCCAGGGAGGCGACGCCGGTGATCCACAGCCGTGCCGCATGGGCGCCCTCGACCGCGCGGGAGCGGGCCTGCGCGGCGGCGGCGTCGACGCCGTCGATGTAGGCGCCGAGCGTCTCGTGGGCGCTCTCCAGCAGTGCGTCCCCCTCGTTCTCGCTGAGCTTGATCGCCGGCTGTACCAGCCCCTTGTCCGCGTTGTCCTTGAGCCGGCCGTGGAGGGCGCGGTAACGCGTCAGGGTCTCGCGGAAGCTCGCCAGGCGCTCGCTCTGCGCGGCGCCGGTGGTCAGGGAATCGAGCCGGGCGATCAGCGTGTCCAGGGTCTCGAACGCCTGCTTCGCCTCGGCGAAGTAGGCCTTGGCGCCGGGGATGTCCAGCGACGCCCGTGCCAGCAGCGCGCCCTTTTCCGCGCGCTCGATCGCGGTGATCGCGCTGCGGACCTGCTGGGCGTCGCGTACCCGGGCCAGTGCCCGGTCGGCGACGGCGGTGACCGCCGCATCCAGCCGGGAGATCTGCCAGAAGCCGGTGAGCGAGACCGCGGCGATCGCCCCGACGAGGACCGCCAGGGTGAGCCAGAGTCTCGCGCGAATCGTGACGTTTCGCATATGCGCCAGTACTGCCTGCTGGGAAAGGACGCCACCGCCGGTGCGCGGGACCGGTCGGGCACGCCAGTTGTAGGCGTTGCGGATTGCATGCGCATGACAGCCCGCCGGCTGGACCCGGGCCGCGGCAGCGGATACACTCCGGTCCGTCTTTGGGGAGTAGTCGCCCGGGGCCGGTGGCCGCGGGGCGCGCGTCAACAGATTTGATCCCTCAACGGATCGTGGCGCGGGCAGCACCGGGAGGTGCCTGACGAGACCTTTGACATGCGGCATCCGGACCGGGGCGGGCGGATGCAGTGTGTCATCGTGTCCGTGAGGCCCGCCCCCGAAGGATCCCCCGTTGGAAGCCTTTCTGATCTCGACCGTCTCCGTCGCCCTGGCGGAGATCGGTGACAAGACCCAGCTCCTGGCCCTGGTGCTCGCCGCGCGCTTCCGCCGGCCCGGTGCGATCGTCGCCGCCATCCTCGTTGCGACCCTGGCCAACCACGCCGCCGCGGGTGTCGCCGGCGCCTGGATCGCCGCGCTGGTGCCGCCGGCGGTGCAGCAGTGGTTGGTGGCGGTGTCGTTCGTCGCCATGGGGCTGTGGCTGCTGGTGCCCGACGATGACGACGACGCGGCGGCGCGTTATCCCTACGGCGCCTTCCTCACCACGCTGATTGCCTTCTTCCTGGTGGAGATCGGGGACAAGACCCAGATCGCGACGGTGGTGCTCGCGGCGCGCTATGACCCGCTCTGGGCGGTGGTGGCGGGCACCACCGTGGGCATGCTCGCGGCCAACGTGCCGGTGGTGTTCATGGGCGGGGCCGCCGCCAACCGCTTGCCGATGCGCCTGGTTCACGGCGTGGCGGCGGGGCTGTTCGTGGTCCTCGGGGCGCTGGCCGTGCCCGGCGTGCTGCCCGGCGTCGACCTGCTGTAACCCTGCTGTCGTGCCCGTGTAGTACCCCACCGCTAGCCTGCGCCGACAGGCCCCGTGTCGGGGTGGGTACCAGTGGAGGCACGATGACGCGGATGCATGCACGCATGGCGGAGGAGCGCAGGGGCGAGCGGCGGCTGTACCTGCGCAAGTACCTCCAGCAGGGCCGGCGGGTGGCGTCGTTCGCGCCGTCCAGCCGGCATCTGGCCGCGGCGACCTGCCGGGGGGTGGACCCGGGGCGGCCACAGTGGCTGATCGAGCTCGGTGCGGGTACCGGCAGCATCACCCGTGCCGCCGCGGCGCGCATGCACCCGGACAGCCGTCTCATCGCC
>NZ_WNXE01000345.1:0-2002 GCF_010993615.1 Arhodomonas sp. KWT
CAAGGCGGCCCTCAGCGCCTTCGACTTCCTCATCCGCAACAGCGTCTCCGAGGAAGAAGACGCCGCCGCCTGAGCCGGACAAGACACTACCCGCAAGTCCCACGAAGCCCGGCACCCGCCGGGCTTTGTCTTTGCGCTGCCTACGCGGCAGCCAACGAGCTCACGGATCTCGATCAGCGTGTCCGGCATTTCTAAGCTGCCTACGCGGCAGCGAACGGCCGGTCGCGCGCAAGGCGCTGGCGTGGCCTTTTCTAAGCTGCCTACGCGGCAGCGAACCTGGCGGATGGGGAGGGCACGCTCCGCATCGATTTCTAAGCTGCCTACGCGGCAGCGAACACATCGTCTACACCGTCCCAGGCTATTACCTATTTCTAAGCTGCCTACGCGGCAGCGAACTGGGAGTCCGAGCACGGCCAGCGTCTCGTCACTTTTCTAAGCTGCCTACGCGGCAGCGAACGCCATCTCCAGGATCTCCTCGCCAATCTCCGATTTCTAAGCTGCCTACGCGGCAGCGAACCCGCCGAACCCGGCGTCGCGCAGCGTCTTCATTTTCTAAGCTGCCTACGCGGCAGCGAACCCGGCCACCGTCCGCGCCCAGCGCGAGGCCGATTTCTAAGCTGCCTACGCGGCAGCGAACAGTACTTCTTCGCAGACCGCGGGAGCCATGCCTTTCTAAGCTGCCTACGCGGCAGCGAACGATCCGCCTCTACCGCACCCAGGGTGGCGCCTTTTCTAAGCTGCCTACGCGGCAGCGAACGTCCCTACTCCCACTCATCGAAATAAAGGCTATTTCTAAGCTGCCTACGCGGCAGCGAACCGTCTACGCCCGCCGGCCCGCCGTGGCACCCATTTCTAAGCTGCCTACGCGGCAGCGAACTTCCATAGCTTCCTCCAGTGGACCGCTTTCAGCTTTCTGAGCTGCCTACGCGGCAGCGAACTTCGACTGGACGTTCAAAGACATCCGCGCCAATTTCTGAGCTGCCTACGCGGCAGCGAACGCTCGGCGTCGCTGATGCCGAGGCGTGGGATCTTTCTGAGCTGCCTACGCGGCAGCGAACGGCGTACTCGACGCCCCTTCGGTGGGGGGAAATTTCTGAGCTGCCTACGCGGCAGCGAACGTCACCCCCGTGGTCACTTTCGCGCAGACCAGCTTTCTGAGCTGCCTACGCGGCAGCGAACTCCATGGGGGCGGCCCTTGCGGTCACCCCGGTTTTCTGAGCTGCCTACGCGGCAGCGAACTGGTCGCACCGCTCGCGGCTGCGCTCGGGCAATTTCTGAGCTGCCTACGCGGCAGCGAACGTTCCGGACGGGGCTATCGTCGTGCTCGACGATTTCTGAGCTGCCTACGCGGCAGCGAACTAGGGCCTGTGCGCGGTAATCATCTGTTTGTTAAAGAACAACGAGGGCCCGGCGGCCGTTGACCCTTTTTTCAGGCACTTTTCTAAGTGACTGATTTATGGAGCCGTGTTATCGGCCGCCGGAAAAAGGGTCAGAACCACGGCACGGTGGCCGTGCGGCTGAGCCCGTAGGTGCTGAAAGCCCCAGGCACGGGGTCCGGACTGCAGTCTCCGTGCTCGATGAACAGGCTGAACGCCCGGCCGGTGCTGCTGCTGCGGACGGTGACGAAGGGGGTCGCGACCCGCCGCTCGACGCTGTCCGGGACCTGGGCGCAGGCCTGCTCGTAGGTCTCGCCATGCCGGCGCATGCGCCGCCGCCGCAGCCGCTCGGCGTTGGTCTTGTACTGGCGGCGCCGCACGACCCGGTGGGCGGCCCCGTCGGGTACGGCCCGGATCCCGCCGTGATCGACGTGGTCGCGCATGCCGGTGAGCCAGCGGAGCCCGGTCAGCGCATGGAGCCGGTTCGCCGTTCCGTGGAGCCGCAGCACGTCGCCCAGGGTACGGGGATCGGTCTGATGGGCGGGGAAACTGATGCCGATATCGTCGGCATCGATGTCCACCAGCCCCCGGTGCAGCTTGCTCACCAGTGCGCCGAGCAGCATGGA
>NZ_WNXE01000346.1:0-1991 GCF_010993615.1 Arhodomonas sp. KWT
CCCCCTCGTGCAACCGTGCGATCAGTCCCTGGAGCGTGTCCTCACCCTGGGCGGGATCGGTGCGATCCCGCCCGGTGAGGAGCAGCTCCTCGCGCATTCGTTGTTCCTCGCCGCCCTGCATGACCCTGTATCTCCATCGTTCGGGCCCCCAAACGAAAACGCCCCCGGATCCTGGGATCCGGGGGCGTTTTCGGCGTGGAGGCTGTCTGGGCTGAATCGTCAGATAATGCACCGCCGTCCCGGATCATTGAACCCGGGCATAAACCAGTAAAAACCGAGACGGGCGATGGCTGCGATCAACGTGCTTACCTCTTGAACCTTGTCCCGACGGTACCACCGGCGGGGACCTACGGCAACACCGCCGAGACGAGCCAGAGCACGACCATGCCCGAGCCGAGCACCCACAGCGTGTTGCGGGTACGCCACGCAACCAGCGCCGCCACCAGTCCCGCGGCCACCCGGGCGGGCTCGAAGGGCGATTCGCCGCCGAGCAGGATACCGGGCACGACGAGCGCGGAGAGCACCGCCGCAGGCACATAACGCAGCGGCCGGCGCAGCCATCCCGGCATACCCCGATGCCCCACCGCCTGGATGAACGACAGCCTGAGGGCGAAGGTGCCGGCGCCACAGGCGAGGATGACCAGCCAGATGGTGGTATCGCTCATGCCGCCCCCTGGGCGCGCTCGGCGACAACACCGGCGATGATGCCGGCCAGCGCCCCGGTAACCATGCCGAGATTGAAGGGCATGCCATGGGCAAGCAGCGCGATCCCGCCGCCGGCCACGGCGGCGACGGCCATGGGCCGGTCATGGACGGTCGGCACCATCAGCGCCAGGAAGATCAGCGGCACGGCGAAGCCAAGCTGCCAAGCCGGCGGCACCGCTGCGCCGATAAGGATGCCCGCCGCCGTGGCAGTGAGCCAGACCACCCACAGCGGCAGCGCCGCGCCCAGGTAGAACCAGTGCCGGTTCTCCATCTCGGGATGACGGATGAAGCGCGTGATACACACCGCGTAGGCCTGGTCCGTGAGCAGATAGGCGAGGGGCGCCTTCCAGCGCGTGGGCAGGTGCGCGAAATGCGGTGCCAGCGAAGCGCTGTACATGGCAAAGCGCAGGTTGATGATCAGCGCAGTGAGCACCACCACGCCGGCCCAGGCGCCGTCGCCGATAAGCTGTGCGGCGGCGAGCTGGGAGGCACCGGCGAAGATCACCAGCGACATGCCCATGCTGGCGGCCACGTCGAGCCCGGCCTCGCGCGCCGCAATACCCGCCATCACGCCGAACGGCAGCGCGCTCGCGCTGATCGGCGCCATGGCCACCAGGCCCGCATTGAAGGCATTGCTCCGCGTCATCGACACCCCTTATCCCCCGAATTCCGTCACCTCCGCCCGCCGGGGGCTGAGAGCGTGTCAGTGTATCGTTCGATCGGCCACATGCCACGCGCCCTCAGGGGCGCCGGGCATCGGCATCCCGGGTCTCCCCCCGCTGCACGCCACGTGGCCGCCATCACCGGCCGGCGGCACAACGACGGGGGCGCCGTCTCCCGCGCATGCACGTCCCTGACGCGGCGGTGAGCCCGGTGGCGGGCCGGTATTCCTGAACCGGGGCGGCAGTGTGGCCGTCGTGAACGCGCATTTTCGCCACATACGACCCGCTCGCCCATCCGGATCGGCTCGCTGCCCCACGTCCCCGCCCGAATCCAGCCCGGTCCCACAGGCCGCCAGTGTACTGTGTCAGAATGCACCCAGGTTGGCGACGGGACCGTAACGTGATTAACGCCGAGCTCTACCACCGTCTGCAGACGGTGCTGCGCGAGCGCGACCTGCGAGAGTTTCCCGCACCGCAGCGTCAGGGGGTCTTCCTGTTGCGCCTGATGATCGCGGTCGCCGAGGACGTCGCCCGCGGCCAGCTGACGCTGCGCGCGATGAGCCTGGTCTACACCACCCTGCTGTCGCTGGTGCCGCTGCTCGCGGTGAGCTTCTCGGTGCTCAA
>NZ_WNXE01000347.1:0-1985 GCF_010993615.1 Arhodomonas sp. KWT
GGCACGTGGCAGTCGCTGATCCGGCAGATGCTCGCCCAGGGGCTGGTGCAGCCGGACCCGGAGGGCCACGGCGGCCTGCGCCTGGCCGAGGCCTGCCGGCCACTGCTACGCGGCGAGCAGCACTTCGTCGCGCGGCGGGATCCGGCGCGGCCCCAACGCCGCAGTGCCGAACGCGGCAGCAGCGCCCAGATCCAGCCCGCCGACCGGGAGCGCTGGGATGCGCTGCGCCAGTGCCGGCGGGAGATTGCCGAGGCCGAGGGCGTGCCGCCCTACGTCGTCTTCCACGATGCCACGCTGATGGAGATGCTCTGGCAGCGCCCGGGCACGCTGGAGGAGCTCGCGGGCGTCAGCGGCGTGGGCCGGCACAAGCTGGAGAAGTACGGCGAGGCGTTCCTGCAGGCCCTCGCCAGGGCGTCCTGATATCCCGCCGACTCACACCGCCGGACGCACATCCCCCGCGGGCGCACCGTCGAGCACGCCCGGCGCCCAGTCCCGCAGCGCCCGCAGGCAGGCGTCCAGCGCCGAACCGAGGGTGGCCCCGCTGGCCTCGCAACGCAGCAGTCCGCCACCGCGGCGCTCCAGCATCAGCCGGCAGGACACCCGCGCCCCGACCTGGACCGGATGCACCCACAGCCGGCCCGGCCAGTCCGGGTCCGTCAGGCAGGCCTTTATGCGCCGGCGGATCAGCCGGTAGCTGCTCCGCGTCAGTGGATAGCCGGCGGCGTGAATGGTGATGCGCATCGGGTCTCACTCCCTGTACCCCATGAACCGGGCGGGCAGTGTGGCGAAGCCGCGTTACACGGACGTGACGGCCGCGCCCGTCGGGCGCGGCCATCGGCAGGCATTAGTTCAGCACCTCGATCAGCGCCTCGGCGGTGCCCTTGGAGGACGGCGGATTCTGGCCGGTGATAAGCCGCCCGTCACGCACGACGTGGGCAGTGAAGGGCTTTTCCGCCTTGGTGTGGCGGGCGCCGCGTTCGGTGAGCCGCTGGTCGAGCAGGAACGGCACGACCCCGTCGAGCCGGACCGCCTGCTCCTCCTCGGTGGTAAAGCCGGCCACCTCGCGCCCGGCGACCAGGTGCGAGCCGTCGGAGAGGCGTACGTTCACCAGCGCGGACGGCCCGTGGCAGACCGCGCCGACCGCGCCACCGCCCTCGTAGATACCGGCGGTGAGGCGCTGCAGGGCCTCGCTGTCCGGGAAATCCCACATCGTGCCGTGCCCGCCGACGAAGAACACCGCCGCGTAGTCCTCCGCCCGGAGTTCACGGGCATCGAGGGTATTCTGCAGGCGTCCCTGGATGGTCTCGTCGCTGTAGAACGCGTCGGAAACCGGATCACGGTCGCCGGTGCTGCGCGGGTCGAAGTGCACCGGACCACCGGTGGGGCTGGCGAAATCGACCTCGAAGCCGGCTTTCGTGACGACGTCATACGGGTGTGCGGCCTCGGCGAGGAATACCCCGGTCGACTCGCCGGTATCGCCGAGACGGTCGTTGCCCGTGAGCACGAAAAGGATACGGCGACTTGCATCACTCATGAGATATCTCCATTGTTCGTATAAGGACAATCCGTTAGCTGGCGTGTCTCACCGCCACTTTCAAGCCGGTGGGGCTTTGCCGAGGTGCCAATGCCCGATATGATTCCGTCCCCATGAGCCGCTATCACACCAGCAGCGCACCGTTCGCACGCGTCATCCGTGCCCTCGCCGAGGCGTGGCAGTCCTTCGAGCAGTACTCCGGGGCCCATATCCGCACCACCGGCCTCAGCGCCCCGCAGTTCGACGTCGTCTGCACGCTCGGCAACACCGAGGGCATGACCTTCTCCGAGCTCGGCCACCGGACGCTGATCTACAAGACCACCCTCACCGGCGTGGTCGACCGGCTGGAGCAGAAGGGGCTGGTGGAGCGCGTGCCCTGCGAGCAGGACCGCCGCTGCGTCTACGTCCGGCTCACCGGCGAGGGCGAGGCACTGTTCGACGAGGTCTTCCC
>NZ_WNXE01000348.1:0-1980 GCF_010993615.1 Arhodomonas sp. KWT
GAGCCGCTCAAGCACGCGATCCTGGGTCTGCACAGCGAGGTGTTCCTGGGCGAACACGACCCCGCCGCGTGCGTGCTCTGGATCGACAGCATCGAGCGTTACATCTCGCGGTTCGCGGATCCGTGGCGCAACGACCGGCGCATCGTGGCGGTCCTGGAGCGTGTCGAGGCCGGGCTTGAGCAGCGCTGGACCGTGGAGTCCATGGCGGCGATCGCCCACGTCAGCGCCGAGCACCTGCGGCGGATATGCCAGGCCGCGTTCGGCCGAAGTCCGATGCAGCAGCTCGCCCACCTGCGCATGCAGCACGCCGCCCACCAGCTCGCCACCACCGAGTTCAGCATCGAGGCGATCGCGCGTTCGGTGGGCTATCACAGTGCATTTGCGTTCTCCAAAACCTTCAAGCGGATGACCGGGGTGTCGCCCTCGGATTTCCGCGCCCGTTCGACCGCCGTCACGGCTGCGCCGGGGGACTGAGCGCGCGGCGCGGGCACCGACCCGCCCGTGTGCGTTTCGGACAGGTGGTTGCGTTTCTGGACCATTCCGGCGGTGCCACGTTTTGCGGCAGCGTCAGGGCATCGACGCGATAACAAGATGCACAGCGACGACACGGATGCCCGCCGGTGCCGGGGTCCGGGAGCGAGGAGAGCATGACCACTGCCTATCTGATCGGCACGTGCGATACGAAGGCTGAAGAGCTGTCGTACGTCGCCGGATGCCTGCACGCCTGGGGAATGGATACACGGGTCGTCGACATCGGTACACGTAGCGACGCCGGCTGGGTGGATGTCCCGGCCGCCGAGGTGGCCGCGTACCACCCCGAAGGGGCTGCAGCCGTGCTGGTGGACGACCGGGGCAGGGCGGTATCCGCCATGGCCACGGCGCTGGAGCGCTTCCTGCCGGAGCAGGGGGATGTCGCCGGCGTGATCGCGCTGGGGGGATCCGGGGGTACGTCCGCCGCGGCGCCGGCGATGCGGGCCCTGCCCATCGGCGTGCCCAAGATCATTGTCTCCACGGTCGCGTCCGGGAACGTGCGCCGCTACGTCGGACCGGCGGACATCATGATGATGAACGCCGTCACGGACCTTGCCGGACTGAACAGTGTCTCCCGGCGCGTGCTCGCCAACGCGGCGAATGCACTCGCCGGAGCGGTCCTGGGGGACGTACCGTCCGCCGGCGATCAGCGCCCGGCGGTGGGGCTGAGCATGTTCGGCGTCACCACCGAATGCGTCGGGCGGCTGGTCGACGCCCTTTCCGCCGATTACGAGCCACTGGTCTTTCATGCCACCGGCGTTGGTGGCGAGTCTCTGGAAAAGCTCGTCGACACCGGCGCGATTGGCGCGGTGCTCGACGTCACGCTCACCGAGGTCTGCGATCTGCTGATGGGCGGTGAGCTCTCTGCGGGCGAGGATCGTCTCGGCGCGGCCATCCGCACGCGCATCCCCTTCGTGGGGTCCGTGGGCGCACTCGACATGGTGAATTTCGGTCCCCGCGAGACGGTCCCGGAGCGTTACCACGACCGGCTGTTCTACGAGCACAACGCGCAGGTCACGCTCATGCGCACCACCGCCGAGGAAAACCGGCGCATGGGGTACTGGATCGCGGACCGTCTCAACCCCATGGAGGGGCCCGTGCGCTTCGTGCTGCCGGAGGGTGGTGTCAGCGCAATCGACCGCCCGGGCCAGCCCTTCCATGACCCGGAGGCGGACCAAGCGCTGTTCGACGCCGTCCGGGAACGTTTCCGTCCGGCGCCGCAGCGCCGCCTGGTCTCGACGCCGTACAACGTCAACGACCCGGAGTTCACGCGGGAGCTGCTTGTGTGTTTCGAGCAGGTCATGCACGGCGGCTGACGCGTGCCCCGACGGATGAACGGAGTCCGGGTAGCACGGCAATCGCGACGAGAGGCAGCAATGACGATCAAGGTAGGCATCAATGGTTACGGGCGTATCGGCCGTAATGTGCTGCGTGCGCTCTACGAGACGG
>NZ_WNXE01000349.1:0-1979 GCF_010993615.1 Arhodomonas sp. KWT
GGCGCCAGCTTCGGCCAGATGACGGTGTCCGCCGCGTGATCGGTCGCGGTGATCCGTATCGTCCCGGCCGGTCGGTCCCGCATCTCGACCAGGGCCTCCAGCTCGTTCTCGATCTCCGCGAAGTGGGGGGCGATGCGCTCGAGTACACGCTCGCCTTCCGTCGTGGGGCTGACCCGGCGCGTGGTGCGCATCAGCAGGCGGATGCCGAGGCGCTCCTCCAGGCCCCGCACGGCGTGGCTCAGGGCAGACTGCGAGACGCCGATCTGCGCCGCGGCACGGGTGAAGCTTCCCACGCGAGCCACGACGACGAAGGACATCAGGTCGACAACATTCTCTCTCAGCATTGATGAACCTTCCTCATTAATCCTTTCTGATTATAGGGGGTTTTCCCGGGACCGCGGGGTGCTACTTTCCCGGCCAGGCAAATCGGCGATCGGAGGCACCCATGAAGATCGGGATACTCGGCTCGGGTTTGATGGGCGGGACGCTCGGGACCATCTGGGCAATGGCGGGGCACGAGGTGACGTTCAGCTACGCGCGAACCCCGGGGAAGCTCGATCGCCTTGCCCGGGGGGCCGGTGCGCGGACCGGAACACCGGCGGAGGCCGTGCAGACCGCCGATGCGGTCCTGCTCGCGGTGCACTGGTCGCGGGTGGAGGACGTGGTCTCCCGGGCCGGGGACATGGATAACACCATCGTACTCAACTGCTGTGTCCCCCTCGACCGCCAGAACCGCGACCTCGTGGTCGGGACGACGACGTCGGGGGCGGAGGAACTGGCACGCCTGCGACCCGACGTGCGCTTCGTTTCCACGTTCAACACCAGCCCGAGCGAGGCGTTGTTCAACGTCTTCAGCGCCCGTGACGAGTCACCCCGCCCCCATCTTCTCTACTACGGCGACGACGCGGACGCCAAAGCGGTAGCCGGGCGGCTCATCGCGGACGTCGGCTACGAGCCGCTGGATGCCGGCCCGCTCCGAACCGCACGCTTCGTCGAGCCCTTCGCGATGGTCACCGCCGAGCTCGCCTACGCCCAGCCGGGCGGCCCGGAACTCGTGTACCGCTTCGACCGGATTCACCGGCACAGCGAATGAGCTAATGAGTGGTGCTCATGACTCCAAGAAACGTACCCCCGTTTATTCGCATCACCCGGCGGACTACGGTTTCCCTCGTAGTCATAGCGCCTGACGTGGATTCGCAAGGCCACTGAATCGCTGCCGACGTGAATAACCCTGCCCGCAACCCGGGCGATGAGCAACCCGAGACAGCAAGGATCCATGCGCCCGAAGATTACCTGCCACATGATTACCTCTCTCGACGGCCGTCTCTGCCCGGAGCGATGGAGCGATCCGGTGGGCAGTCGCGTCATGGACCTCATCGACGCGCATTACGACACCGCCGCCAAGCGGCTTGGTGGCGAGGGCTGGATCGTCGGGCGCCGGACGATGACCGACTACGTCGATCAGAACCAGAGCCCCCCGCTCCTGGAGCCCCCCAGGGAGCGCCCGGCTTACTTCCAGGAACGCGCCGGCCGGGACGTCGCGGTGGCCATCGATCCCTCGGGACGCCTGCGCTTCGACCAGGGCGAGGTCGACGGGGATCACGCGGTGGTGGTGCTCTCGCAGCGGGTCCCGGACGAGCACCTCGAGCGGCTCCGGGAAGCGGGCGTCTCCTATGTGTTCGCCGGCCCCCACGGCGACGACCTCGCCGAGGCGATGGAGATACTGGGTGACGCCTTCGGAATCGGCCATCTCGTCCTCGAAGGCGGCGGGGCGACCAACGGCGCGTTCCTGTCGGCTGGCCTCATCGACGAGGTGAGCACGCTGATCTGCCCGGCGATCGACGGGCTCGCCGGCATTCCGGCCATATTCGAACACTCGGACCCGTCGGGCAGGGCGCCGTCGGAGGGGCAACACCTGCGCCTGCTCTCCTGCCAGACCCTGTCGGGCGGCGTGATCTGGCTGCGACACGAGATCGCGC
>NZ_WNXE01000034.1:0-25646 GCF_010993615.1 Arhodomonas sp. KWT
GGTGGCAGACAAGCTGCTCACGTTGCACTAACCAGCCTACACGTCCAATACGGCGCAGATTGGCCTCCGGGAATGCGGGGGACGCTCAGCGGGGCAGGGTGGCGCACACGGCCGCCACGCAGCTGGACGCATTCCCGTGGGCCTTGCGTCGTATCGAGAAGTTCGAGCGTCGGCGGCGGTCATGCTTGGTGAGCCCGCGCCTTCGAAAGTCGGCGGGGGCTGCAGGGGAGGAAGGCTCAGCGAGCGAAGGGGCACGAGGGCGATGCGCGGTGATTCACTGTACGGTGGTGCCCACTGAACGCACGCAATTGCGTTGGTCCTTTTTGGCCTGGTACATAGCGGTATCCGCCGCCTTGAGAAGCTGTTGATGATCGGCGTATTCATGGTTCTCAATGGCGGCAACGCCGATACTCACGGTCACCGTTCCCAGCGGCGTCTTGTCGTTCTTAATAGCGAGGGCTTCCACGGATCGGCGGATGTTTTCCGCCATAATCAGGGCGCCCGCCAGATCGGTGTCTGAAGTTAACCCGCTTCGGTGGACGGTTTCAGACTTTCGGGGGGATCTTCCGGTTGTTGAGCCTCCTCTCGTAGTTAAGGGGTGAGTGGTAGCCGATGGCGGAGTGGCGCCGGTGTGAGTTGTACCAGCCCTCGATGAACTCGAATATCGCCGGTCGGGCCTCACCGGGATCGCGGAAACGGTGATGGGCAAGCAGCTCGCACTCGAGGGTGGCAAAGAAGCTCTCCGCCATGGCGTTGTCGTAGCAGTCCCCGACCGAGCCCATCGAGGGGCGCACGCCCGCGGTCCGGCAGCGCTCGCCGAAGGCCAGGGACGTATATTGGCACCCCTGGTCGGAGTGATGTATCACGCCCTCGGGGCGGCGCTGGACGATGGCCATCTCCAGCGCCGCGACGACGAGCTCGGTGCGCAGGTGCGTGGCCATCGCCCAACCCACCACACGGCGGGTGCAGGCATCGAGCACCGCGGCGAGGTACAAAAAGCCCGCCCAGGTTGGGACGTAGGTGATATCGGCGACGTACACCTCATCCGGGCGCTCGGCGGCGAACTCGCGCTCCAGCAGATCCGGTGCCGGGCGTCGTTCGCCCGCGCGCCGGGTGGTCACCGTCCAGCGCCGGCGAGTCTCGCCCACCAGGCCGCGGCGGCGCATCAGTCTTGCGACACGCTTGCGGCCCACACAGCGGCCCTCATCGCGCAGCTTGGCGTGCACCCGCGGCGCCCCGTAGGTGCCCCGCGAGCGCTCATGAATCGCCTCGATGTGAGCGGTGAGCTCCTGGTCGCCGCGCTGGCGCGGCGAGCGGACCCGGGTACGCCACGCATAGTACCCGCTGGGGGAGACGCCCAGCACCCGGCACATCGTGGCAACGCGGTGGAAGGCCCGGTTCACTTCGACGAACTCGAAGACTTCGGTGGCACCGAGTCGGTCTCCCGAGCGAACCAGGCCGCGGCTTTTGACAGGATCTCCCGCTCCTCACGCAGCCGCTTCACCTCTCGGCGCAGGCGCCGCAGCTCCTCCTGCTCGGCGCTGCTCGGCCCATCAGAGCGCCGGCCGCTGTCGCGCTCGGCCTGCGCGACCCAGTTACGGATGGTCTGCGCTGTGGGCTCGAACTCCTGGGCAAGCTCCTCAGGCGTACGCCCGGTGCGCACCAACTCGATCATCTGCTCGCGGAAGGCCGCCGGATATGGGGGTCTGGACTGTGGCATCGTGGACTCCAATTGCTTCCCAAAGGCTCGGATGTCCACCAGAACGGGTCAACTCCAGTTGGGCGACCTCTCGTCAGCAGAGCTCGGCCTCCGGTACCATCATGACCGATGATCGGTACTCGGTTGGTTAACCTGGAACGTCCCCATTTTCGCGACAGCGTCTGCTTGGTACACAGGATCACGCCCTTGCCGTTCTGTTTTAGAATACGTTCCCGATGGAACGGTGCCAGCACGCCAACGTTACGGTCTCCCGCTGGAGCACAACGGCTTGGCACGCAGCGGGTGGGTCCTCTCTACTCATCATCCGCGCAGCAACTCGGTGTGCCGCTTCCTTGGCATGTTCGATGGCCTCGTGGCAACAGATCTACTTCTGGAGGATTCGAGCAGTGCGGAGTGCCCTGCCGAGGTGTGGCCGAACCAAGCGTGAAAGATCATCGCATCCGAAGGTTTACGTAGGGCATCTCAAGCTATGAAGCCACCCCGCTGGCAGGTCGTGACCGAGTCCGAGTTCCCATGGGAGCGAAGCGCCCTCGAGTATCTCCGAGACCGGCTACCGGACTACGAGCCGTTTCGCGCATGGGCCAACCTGGAGTTCATAGCGGATGACGGCAGCGTTAATGAAGTTGACGTCCTCGTCGTCTCGCGCAGTCGTATCTACCTGGTCGAGATCAAGAGCCATCCTGGGCGTATCAGCGGGGACGCCGGTACGTGGACGTGGGAGCGCGACGGCCGTAGGAGCAGCTTCGACAATCCGCTTCTGCTGGCCAACCGTAAGGCAAAGAAGCTGAAGACCCTGCTGCAATCGCAGCGCGCCTTCCGCAAAAAGGGTGGCGGGCGGGTCCCCTACATCGAAGCGGTCGTATTTCTCTCGAACCAGGACTTGCGGTGTGATCTGACCGGGACTGCCCGGGCGGGGATCTACCTACCGGACAACAAGGCAGAAACCACACAGGAAAACATCCTGGCGCTATTGCGGGGCGAGCTCGACCAGCGCTCGGCGGCGGCTATCGGTCATGGCCAGTCTCGCCAGATCAAGCAGGCGCTGGAACAGTGCGGGATAAGAAAGTCGCAGCAGCAGAATCGAGTCGGTGACTTTCGCCTGAATACGCTGATTCGTGAGACCGATCTATACCAGGACTGGGAGGCGTCCCATGTCCGGTTCGAACGCTCGCACCGGCGAGTCCGTATCTACCCGTATGCGCTCACCACTTCCGAAACCAGCCGACGGGAGCGTCAGAAGGCGGCAGAGCGAGAGTTCCAGATTCTGGATGGGGTGAAGCACCCGGGTATCCTGCAGGTCGAGCAGTTCACGGAGCATGAGCGCGGGCCCGCGCTCGTCTTCGAGCATCCCGAGGGCGTTGAGCGACTGGATCAGTGGCTGCCGCTCCAGCGCGATACCCTGGACGCCGGTGACCGGCTGGACCTCGTGCGCCAGATCGCCGAGACCCTAAAGTTCGCGCACGGCAATCGACTGTATCATCGCGCGCTGAGCCCCGAGTCCATCCTCGTCTACCGTGACAAGCAACGCGGGCTCGCGCTGAAGCTTTTTGACTGGCAAAGCGCCCGCCAGGGGACGGGTACAGATGGCGGCACGCGGCTCTCCATATCCGAGACGTCGGCGCCGGCCTATTGGGGAGAAAATCAGTCGGAGGCCTTCATCGCGCCGGAAGCGATCGTGGGTGCGGGTTACGACGATCAGCGCATGGATGTCTTCTCGCTGGGGTGTCTCGCCTTTTTCCTGTTCTCCGAGACACCCCCCGCGGACGGTGCCGAGGGTCTGCGCGCCAAGCTGGAGACGGGCGATGGTCTCCGGCTTTCCGACGTCATGGATGCCGCCCCATCGGCGCTGGATGACCTCATATGCGAGGCGACTCGCCCGGAAGCGATGGACCGGCTGAGTGGTGTGGACGAATTTCTGCAGGAGCTCGAGGGCGTCGAGGAAGAACTAACCCGCCCTGACCCGGAGGATCAACCCAACCCGCTGGATGCGCGCCCCAAGGACGTGCTCGACGGCGGCTTCCAGGTACGCCGCCGTCTGGGCAAGGGCTCCACGGCCGTTGCCTTGCTCGTCACTGACCGTGAGGGGCGGGAGGGCGTGCTCAAGGTCGCCCTGGAGCCGCGCTTTAACGAGCGCGTTGAACAGGAAGGCCAGGTGCTTGCTCAGTTACGGCACCAGAACATCGTCGAACTCTTTGATCGGACGACTGTTTCCGGCCACTCCGCCTTGTTCATGGCGCGAGCTGGTACCGAGAACAAGACCGGAACCGAGACGCTGGCCCAGCGCATTCGCGAGGACGGCAAGCTCAGCCTGGATCTGCTGCAGCGATTCGGTGACGAACTGCTCCAGGTGGCCGCGTGGCTGGAGCAGGCGGGCGTCGCTCATCGGGACATCAAGCCGGACAACATCGGTATCGGCGAGACGCCCGGCAAAAAGCTCACCCTGGTTCTATTTGACTTCTCCCTGTCCAACGCGCCACCGGAGAACATTCGCGCGGGCACGCCGCCGTACCTGGATCCCTTCCTCTCCAAGCGTCGGCCGCAACGCTGGGACCTCCATGCTGAGCGGTACGCCGCGGCCGTGACGCTCTACGAAATGGCCACTGGTGTTACCCCGTCCTGGGGGGACGGCTCCAGCGATCCGCTGTTGACTGATGAGGAGGTCTACCTCGACACCGCGCAATTTGACGCCGCCGTGCGCGAGGGTCTGACTCGGTTTTTCCGCCAGGCGCTGGCCCGTGATCCGGCGGACCGCTTCGACACCGCCGAGGAGATGCGAAGGGCCTGGTATCGCGTCTTCGAGCACGTCGACCGCCCCACGCGCACGACCCACGACGACGACATACCGGACGTGGACGCCCTGCTGGACGAGATGCTGCCGTACCTCGACCGCAGCACACCCATCTCGGAGCTCGGCTTGAGCGGCCGCCTTATGAATGCCCTTGGCGATCGTCTCGGCGTCAATCAGATAGACGATCTGCTGCGCCTACCACGTATTCGCCTGTATCGAAACAAGGGCTTGGGCCAACGCACGGTTTCCCAGATCCGGCAATTGGCCGAACGCCTGCGCGAGCATTTCGAGTCAGAGGCCACCACCACCGCCGCCGACGACGACGAGGATGGCGACAGCGTCGGCGCCCCGGAATACTGGAGCCTGGACCGCCTTGTGGCTCGCGTCGTGCACAACCGCATGGAGGAAGAGGAAGCGCGCCTGCTCCGCGGCTTCCTCGGACTGGACGCCGAGGAAGGGGGCGCTGGCGGGAACGAGGGCGGCGAGCCGACAGGCGAATGGGCCGACACCCGCAACGCAGCCCGCCGGCTCGCCGTCCCCCGGCAAACGCTGGAGAGCGCTCTGGACCGGGCGCGCGAGCGATGGGCCAAGCGACAGTGGATGACGGCCCTTCGCCAGGACGTGGGAGAGCTGGTACGCCGCCACGGCGGTGTGCTCACACTGAGCGAGCTGTGTCACGGGCTCGTCAGCATGCGGGGGGCGGCCAGCGACGGCGTGCGCCGGGAGCGCCGGGCCCTCGCCGTGGCGGCGGCGGCCTGCGAGGTGGAGGAGGGCCTGGAAAAGCCGCGCTTCGTTGTCTTTCGAGGCCAGCACCACACGTTTGTGTTGGCCACCGAGCACCTGGACGAAGCCTGGGCGGCCTCCGATGCCCCACGACGCGCCCGCTATGCCGAGGCCCTCGGCGAGGCGGCGGACCGCATGGCCGCCGAGGACCCACTCCCCGCACCGCAACGGGTCATCGAGGCACTACGCACCATCGACGCTCCCGAGCCCGAGCTGAGCGATAACCGTCTGGTCAATCTGGCCGTGGCCAGCTCCAGCACCGCCGCGTTGTCGAGTCGCCTGGAGATCTACCCGCGCGGCATGGACGCCGAGCGCGCGTTGCGCCTGGGGTACGGCGCCCTCATCGGGCCGAGCAAACTCACCGCACGCGCCATCCAGCAACGGATCGCACGACGCTATCCGGAGGCGGAGCCGCTGCCGGATCACCCGCGTCTGGACACGCTGCTCGATCAGGTAGACGCCCAGTTGCGCTGGGACAGCCGTCAGGGGCACTACACCGTTGCCAGCGTTCGGGGGTCGCTGACCGCCGGCGATACCACCCGCGATACGACCGCGGCCGAAAGCCCGGGCAGCGAACGCGTCACGGAGATCGAGCACAAACTCCGTCGCGTGGCAAAGGAGGGCCGCTTCCTCGCCCTGCGCATTGCGCCACGACACATGGTTCGGGCCCAGCAGCGCCTCTCCACCGGTTATGGCCTCACCCCGTACAGCCTGGAGGGCGAACTGCTGCGTGCCATGAAGGCCGTCGCTGAGGCGCGTAAGGCCCGCTGGAGCGTTGTGCTGGAAGCCGACGGGGCGGGGCCCGACGGGGCCAACTGGCCGCGCTTGCTGCAGCTTGTGGCGGAAGCCGTCCGGCGCATTACCCCGTCCGTTATCGAGGCCGATTCGCCGATCCTGATTCTCAACCCCGGATTGCTGGTCCGCTACGGCCACATGGAGCTGCTCAACCGCGTGCGCGACGCCTGTGAGCGCGGGCGGCACCCGGGCGCGGTCCTGCTGATTCCAGGCTCGAGTGCCTCGACGCTGCCGATGATCGACGACCGGGCGCTGCCCATCGTGCACACTTCCGAGTGGCTGCACGCGGACCGTCACTGGCTGAACACGCCCCCCGAAACGGTGAAGGGGTAATCGACTATGGGGGCTTCGAGGGAGCTGCCGAACTCCAACGGCGTGACTCGGGGTCACAATGCATGTTGGCAGTGAGTTCTCGCTGTTGACGGCGGTGGCGCTTTCGTTGGGCGGCTCCCCGACAGAGCTGGATCGATTCGCGCTTTGGTTTCTCGAAGCCCTCAGCTAAACAGTCACACAGAGAATCAAAGCCAATCCGGTTTAGGCCAGACGTAGGGTTTACCGGTTGGTCCGTTCCACCTGTTTCGTAGAGAAGGGGCAACATGGGGGTAGAACTGAACGCGCTGCGTCGGGACCTGCAGCAGCAGGTGGCGAACCTGACCGACGACCTGCGTGAGCGCAGCGAGGCCGTGGCGTCGATGCGGGATCGCCTGCAGGCGGAGTACCGCGAGGCGCGTGACAGCGGTCGCACGGCCGCAACGTACCAGGACTGGCGGGAGGACAACCTCACCCAGAGCGCGGTCGCCTGGGTGCTGGCGGGCGTTTTCGTGCGCTTCCTGGAGGACAACCAGCTCCTGGCCGAGGCGTTCATCACAGGCCCCGGTGAGCGCGCGCGCCAGGCCCGCGAGCGGCGGGACGGCTACTTCCGCGAGCACCCCACGGACACGGACCGGGACTACTTCCTCAACGTCTTCGAGACCGTCGGAGAGCTGCCCGCCATGCGCGAGCTGTTCGACCGGGAACACAACCCGCTCTGGCAACTCACACCGTCCGGCGACGCCGCCCGCGGGCTCTGGGAATTCTGGCGTCGGGTGGTCCCGGAGACGGGCGAGCTGGTCCACGACTTCACCGATCCGGACTGGGACACGCGCTTCCTCGGCGATCTGTACGAGCAGCTCTCCGAGCGGGCGCGTAAGCAGTTCGCCCTGCTGCAGACGCCGGAGTTCGTCGAGGAATTCATCCTGGATCGCACGCTCGACCCGGCCATCGAGGACTTCGGGTTGGAGGCGGTGCGGCTGATCGACCCCACCTGTGGCTCGGGTCACTTCCTCATCGGTGCGTTCCATCGCCTGCTCCAGCGCTGGCACCGCCAGGCACCGGCCATGACCCCGCGCGAGCGCATTCAGAAAGCCCTGCGCGCCGTGGCGGGCGTGGACATCAACCCCTTCGCCGTCAGCATCGCGCGCTTCCGCCTGCTCATCGCGGCCCTGCAGGCCGAGGGGATAGGAAAGGTCAAGGAGGCGCCTGCCTACCAATTCGAGTTGGCCGCGGGTGACAGCCTGCTACATGGCCTGCCATTGAACGAGCTGGCGCTGGACCATGCCGGATCCATGCGGCGCCATCCGAGTTTCGGCCAGGCCTACCGGTCCGAGGATATCGAGGCGCTGAACCGAATCCTGGGGAGTCACTACCACGCGGTGGTCGGCAATCCACCGTACATCACGGTCAAGGACAAGGCGCAGAACGCACTCTACCGCCGCTTCTACGGCGAGGTCTGCCACCGCCAATATGCGTTGACCGTGCCGTTCACGCAGCGCTTCTTCAGTCTCGCGTTGCCGGGCGGTGACCGCCAGCCCGCCGGCCACACCGGCATGATCATCGCGGACTCCTTCATGAAGCGGGAGTTCGGCAAGAAGCTGGTGGAGCAGTTCCTGCCGCGGGTGAACCTGACGCATGTCATCCATACGGCTGGGGCCTATATCCCGGGGCACGGCACACCGACCGTCATCCTCTTTGGCAGCAACCGGGCACCGACGGCGCCCACGGTGCGGACAGTCATGGGGATACGAGGGGAGCCGGGCACACCGTCTGATCCAGCGAGGGGCCAGGTGTGGAGCGCTATCCTCGATCAAGTCGATCAGCCGGGCAGCGAAAGTGACTTCGTGTCGGTAGCCGATCTCGAAAGGCCTACCTTTGCGGCTCACCCATGGTCGTTGGGCGGCGGCAGTATTACTGCGGTGAAGGAGCATGTGGAAGGTAGCGCCCAATCCACAATGCAGGAGTGGGCAACCTCCATTGGATTTGTTTGCATCACCAAGAGTGATGAGGTGTTTGTTCAGGAACCTGACGTCTTCAGGCGTCAGGGTGTCCCTATGAATCTTGTCCGTACCTTCGGGATCGGCGAGGACATACGGGATTGGGCCTTCTACGAGGTCTGGTCGGCGCTGTTTCCCTATACACCGTCCGTTGAGGTAATTGAGCCGCAGGCGATTGAAGGGGCCTTTCCGTTCATGTGGCCGTATCGGACGACCTTGTTCGATCGCAAAGTCTTTGGTGGTAAGACCTATCGCGATGTTGGCAAGGCCTGGTACGAGTACGGCCAGATTCCCGCGGATCGCTTTCAGATCCCAAGATCCATCACCTTCGCCTTCGTCGCCACCCACAACCACTTCGTCCTCGACCGCGGCGGCAAGGTGTTCAATCGTTCGGCGCCGGTGATCAAGCTCCCGGCCGAGGCCAGCGAGGACGACCATCTGGCGCTGCTGGGCCTGCTGAACAGCTCGGTGGCCTGCTTCTGGATGAAGCAGGTGTTTCACAGCAAGGGAGCTGGCGGCGGAAGCCGAGTGGCGGCGGGTTACTCGGCAATGGGCGACGAGAACTGGGAAAGTCATTACGAGTTCACCGGCACCGGCCTGAAGCAGTTCCCAGTCACCGAGACCAAGCCCCTGGACCTCGCCCGGCAGCTCGACGATCTCGCCACCCGGCGGCAGGCCGTCCTGCCGGACGCGCTGAGGGACCGCCTGCCGCTCTCCCGCGATGAGCTGGACGCCTACCGCGCGCAGGCTGAGGACCTGCTCGGGCGCATGATCGCGCTGCAGGAGGAAGTGGACTGGCGATGCTACCGGCTCTACGGCGTGCTCGATCGGGACTTCGAGTACTGCGATGCGGCCGGTCGGCCACAGTCGCCCCCGGCGCTGCGCCTGGGCGAACGGGCCTTCGAGATCGCCATGGCGCGGCGCATGGCCGCTGGCAAGCTGGAGACGAGCTGGTTTCGTCGCCATGGCTCCACGCCCATCACGGAGCTCCCAACGGACTGGCCCGAGGATTACCGCGCCCTGGTCGAGGCGCGCATCGAGCACATCCAGTCGGACCGCTACATCGGCCTGCTGGAGCAGCCCGAGCACAAGCGCCGCTGGAACTTGGATAGCTGGGCAGAGACGGAAGAGGCCGCGCTGCGCCGCTGGCTGCTGGACCGATTGGAGGCGGGGCGTTACTGGGGCGAGCCGGCCCTGCAGACCACCAACGATCTGGCGGACCGGGCGGTGCTGGATGTTGACTTCATGGCGGTTGCGGAGCTCTACGTCGGCCGCAGCGGCGTGGATGTGAAGAAGCTGGTGGCGGAGCTGGTGGCGGACGAGGCCGTACCACTGCTGTCGGTGCTGCGCTACAAGGCGGCCGGGCAGCGCAAGCGTCAGGACTGGGAGGCCACCTGGGCGCTCCAGCGGCGCGAGGACGCCATCGATGCGGAGGTGGCCGCCGAGCTGACACAGGGCGATGACGAGTCGGATGCGGACTTCGCCCAGCGGCTGAAGCGCGCGCAGGATGAACGCAAACGCACCGAGCTGGGCACCATCCCGGTGCCGCCGAAGTACAACAAGGGGGATTTTCTGGACGGCACCTACTGGCGGCTGCGCGGGGCGCTGGACGTGCCCAAGGAGCGCTTCGTCAGCCTGCCCCATTGCAGCCCGGACGGTGACAACAGCCTGCTGGTCGGGTGGGCGGGCTGGGACAGCCTGCAGCGGATGCAGGCGGTCGCGGCGTGTTACACGGACCGCCGCCAGCAGGCCGGCTGGCCCGCGGAGCGCCTGGTGCCATTTCTCGCGGCGATGGATGAGCTGCTGCCCTGGGTCCAGCAGTGGCACAGCACGCCGGACCCGGAGTTCGGCCGGATGGACGAGTTCTTCGAGACCTACCTGACCGGTCAGCTCCAGGAGCTGGGCCTGACGCGGGATGCCATCCGCCAGTGGCAACCGCCGCAGACACGTCGGCGGGGCCGCAAGGCCCAGAGCTGAAGCGGCTGGCTTACTGCTAGACTACAGTCGAATACAGAGTATTCGGATATCAGCGGGGGCCGTGATGGGTGTCACCACCGTTCGATTCCAGCCGGAGGTGGAGCAGGGGCTGGAGGCCATGGCTCAGCGGCTCCAGCGCAGCAAGGGCTGGCTGATCAATCAGGCCATGGCGGAATACCTGGAGCGCCATCAGCGCGAGCAGGCGCGCTGGCAGGCGACGCTGGACGCCGTGGAGTCCGCCACCCAGGGGCGCGTCGCCGATGGGGAGGCGGTGCACAACTGGCTGCGCAGTTGGGGGCAGACGGACGAGCTGCCGCCGCCCAAGGCGGGTGAGTGAGGCGGGTCTATGCTGCGGAGGCCATTGAGGACCTCAGCCGCCTGCGGGCCTTCATCGCCGAGCATGACCCGAATGCGGCCGGTCGAGTGGCGGCAGAGTTGCTGGAACGCCTGGAGACGTTGCCGCGGTTTCCGCGCATGGGGCGGCCCGTCGCTGCTGCGCCGGAGCCGGAGACCGTTCGTGACATGGTCTTCGGCCGCTATGTCGTGCGCTACTCCGTGCATCGGGAGACGCTGGTGATCCTGCGGGTCTGGCACGAGCTTGAGGGGCGGGGCGGGTCATGAGGCGGATAGGCCCGGCAAGCCTGCGACGACGGAATTTGCGGGTGTGCCCATGCAACTGAGCTTTGCCCTCACGCAGCTCGATGGCTATGTTGACAGCCGCCAGGCCCCACCGATGATGCCGCCGGGGCGTGAGCTGGCCTGGTTCACGCTGCGTGGCTTGGCGGTGGGCGAGCGCGCCGAGAATCAGGACAACCTGGTGGTGGTGGATGCTGCGGGCTTTGGTGTCTGCCTGCGTGGGGGCGCACCAACCACGATCAACCGGGACGACTGGCCGGCGGGGCGGCTACGCATCGCGGTACTGGATGGCATGGGGGGCCACGACAACGGCCGCCAAGTGGCCGAGGACGCGGCGGATGCCATTCGGCGGTTGCCGGTGTATGCGTCGCGCGAGGCGCTGGTCAACGGGCTGGATGCCCTGCACGATCAACTCCACGCGGATTGGGGTGCCGGTGTTCGCTCGCCAGGTTGTACGCTGACCCTGCTGGAGGTGGTGGCGGAAGATACCGCGTGGCTCTACCACGTGGGTGACAGCCGGCTCTATGAGCTGGGCTCCGGGGTGGGTCCGCGCTATCTGACCCTGGACCATGCGCCGTCGACGCGCGCCATGCTCGCTGGCGCGATAGACGTCGAGGCTTGGCAGCGGCGGATACACAGGCAGCCGGAGAGCCGCATCAGCCAGGCGTTTGCCATGGGTAATACCTTCGAGGACGAGCGCGGTCGCTTGTCGCCGGGTTTACGGCACCTCACGGCGGAGGATCTGCCGCTGTCGCTGGCGGAGCGGGCCGACTGCCGGACCATAACGCTTCGGCCCGGCGGGCGATACCTGCTAAGCACGGATGGCCTGTGGGCCGTGTCCGATCCGGCGTCGCTGGTGGACCGGCACTGGAAGAAGCTAGCAGGCGACGCACGACAGCCAGACGCGCTGCTGCGCGGGCTGCTGGACGTACTGCAACAGGCCGCCCAACCGGGCGAGTCGGACAACACGACGGCGCTGCTGCTGCAGGTGGCGCCTTCTAAAGGGCAGGGGTGACGGGACGTGCCATGACAAAGATCGCCGAGATCATCGATATTCCCCACGAGGTGCACCAGGGGGACTTCGTGCTGCGACTGACCGAGGGCGTGCAGGATCCGCAGGGCACGCTGCGCAGCTATGTTGTGACGCCGGAGCTGCGGCGCTGCTTCGATCAGGCCATGACGCTGGTCAAGAGCGCCCTCGACGCGCCGGCAAGCAAGGGCGCCTACCTTCACGGCAGCTTTGGCAGCGGTAAGAGCCATTTCATGGCGGTGCTGACCTTGCTGCTGCAGGGCAGTGCGGACGCGCGTGCTATCCCGGAGCTGGCCAACGTCATCCAGCGGCATAACGAGTGGACCCAGAACCACAATGTGCTAGTGGTTCCGTATCACATGATCGGCGCCCGCAGCATGGAGGCGGCGATCCTCGGCCACTACGTGACCTACATCCGCCGCCTCCATCCGGACGCGCCCACGCCACCGGTGTACCGCAGCGAAGGCCTGTTCAAGGATGCCCGCGGCCTGCGGGAGCGGATGGGCGACGAGGCCTTCTTCGCCGGTCTGGGCCAGCAGGGCGGCGGTGATGATGGCTGGGGCGACCTCGCCGGTGGCTGGGACGCGGCCACGTTCGAGTCAGCCATGGCCGCGCCGCCGGAGAGCGAGCTGCGTGGGCAGCTGATCACCGACCTGGTGGACAGCTACTTCAGCCACGCCGGCCAGCTTGCGGGTGATGAAACCCAGGGGCTGGTGGACCTGGATAAGGGGCTGGCCGTGATCGCGCGGCACGCGCAGTCCCTGGGCTATGACGGGCTGGTGCTGTTCCTCGACGAGCTGATCCTGTGGCTGGCGAGCCATGCGTCCGATGACGAGTTCATCAACCGCGAGGGCCAGAAGGTGGCCAAGCTTGTGGAGTCCATGGACGCCTCTCGCCCCATCCCCATCATCAGTTTCATCGCCCGGCAGCGCGACCTCCGCGAGCTGGTCAGTGAGCACATGGGTGGCATCGAGCAGATGCGCTTCTCGGACGTGCTTAACTGGTGGGAGGCGCGTTTCGACAAGATCACGCTGGAGGACCGCAACCTCCCCGCCATCGTCGAAAAGCGGCTGCTGCGGCCCAAGTCCGAGGACGCGCGGGCGCAGCTCGATCAGGCCTTCGAGAAGGCCGCGCAGGTGCGGGAAGGCGTGCTCCAGACCCTGCTGACCCGCGACTACACCAAGGAGCAGTTCCGGCAGGTCTACCCGTTCAGCCCGGTGCTGGTGAAGGCCCTGGTGGCGTTGTCGTCACTGCTTCAGCGCGAGCGCACCGCCTTGAAGCTCATGCTCCAGCTCTTGGTGGACCAGCGCGATCGCTTGGAGCTGGGCGACATCGTGCCCGTGGGTGACCTGTACGACGTTCTCGCCAGCGGCGATGAGCCATTCTCCCAGGCAATGCGTGGGCATTTCGACAACGCACGGCGTTTGTACCGGACACGCCTGCTACCGGTCCTCGCGGATCACTACGGCACCACCGTGGAGGCGCTGGAGGATGGTCAGCTGCCCGAGGGCCAAGAAAAGGCGTTTCGGGCTGACGATCGGTTGGTCAAAACGCTGCTTCTCGCGGCGCTGGCGGAGGGCGTGGAGGAACTCGCCGCGATGACCCCGGCGCGGTTGGCCACGCTGAACCACGGCAGCGTGCGGTCCCCCATCCCGGGCCAGGAGGCCACGGCGGTGCTCCAGAAGTGTCGCCGCTGGGCGAGCCAGATCGGGGAAATCAAGGTCAGCGATGAGGGTACCGACGCCACCGTAGCGCTCCAACTCGTCGGTGTGGATACCGATGGCATTCTCGAGAACGCGCTGGCGTCGGACACGCCGGGCGCCCGTGTTCAGCTCGTGCGGGACATGATTCGCGCCGACCTGGCCTTGAAGGACACGGACGACATGTACCGTTCCCCCGTGCTGGATTTCGACTGGCGCGGAACGCGACGCCGATGCGAAGTGGAGATCATCAAGGCCAAGGAGTTGTCACTCGAGGGATTCCGCCCGCGGGAGACGGATTGGAAAGTGGTCATCAGCCTGCCCATCGGCGATGCGGTGGCGAACGATCGGGCGCAGGTCCAGCAGTTCCAGAGCATCTACGGCGAGTGTTCGACGCTGGTGTGGTTGCCCTCGGCGTTCAGCGCCAAGGCGAATGATGATCTGGCACGCTTGACGGTGCTGGAGCATGTCCTGTCCGGCCAGCGGCTCGCGAACTATGGGAGCCACCTGTCGCAGGCCCAGCGCGATCAGGCGCGGGTGCTGTTGACCAATCAACGCGACCAGCTGCGACAGCGGGTTCGCTCCAATCTGCTGACGGCCTATGGCATCAGCCGGATCAACGAGGATGCGGTCGACGCGGGGCAGGATCTGGATGATCACTTCCTCTCACTGTCCCAGGGCATTCACTTGCAGCCGCCGGTGGGGGCGAACTTCCTGGAGAATCTCCAGCATCTGCTGGATCAAATGCTGGCGGCACATTACCCGGATCATCCGCGGTTCACGGTAGAAGTCCGTCGTGCGGCGCTCAAGAAAGTGTTGGCCGTCGTCAGCCGTGTGGCGGGCCTACCTGACGGGCGCGTGGAGGTGGCCCGGGAAGACCGGGAGGTCATGAACGGCATCGCAGTGCCGCTGCACCTCGGCCAGATGGGTGAGACGCACTTCGTCCTGGGCGACTACTGGCGGGACACGTTCAACCGTCGGATCAACAGCGAGGATGTCCAGCAGCTCACCGTAGGCCGCCTGCGTCATTGGTTGCAGACCGAGCATGCCATGGGGTTGCCGGGAGACGTCGAGAACCTGGTGATCCTGGCGTTCGCCGAGCAGACGAACCGCCGCTTCTACCTGCATGGGGGTGCCGTCGAACCGCGGCTTGACCAGGTGGACGATCAGCTCGAACTACGCGAGCAGCCGTTGCCGGCGCAGCAGGACTGGAATGAGGCACTGGAGCGCGCTGGTCACCTGTTTGGCCTAGCGATGGATTCGCGCCAGCTCAACGCCACGAACGTCGGCCGTTTCGTGGATGAGCTGCGCACGCATGCGAATACCCGGCGAGACGCGGTTGAGCGCCTCAACCAGTCGCTAGAGAAACGCATCGCCGCACTCGGCCTCGATCCGGGCAGTTCGCAGCGGCGACGTAGCGTTGAGGCCGCGCGTACCATTCTCGAACGCATCACCCAGGCGGAGGAGAACGAGGTGATCCGGGCCCTTGCCCAGACCGACATCCCGGGGTCGACGACGGCAGTCGGCGCTTGTATCGGCAAGGCGGGCGAGCTGGCGGAGACACTGGAGCAGTCCGGGGCCTGGGATCTGTTCCAGCGGCTTGCCGAATTGCCCGCTGAATGGACCGCCGAAGCGGAATCCATCATGAGCCCGGTTCACGATGCGCTGACGCGTGATGAACATGTCCTGCCGCTAACGCCCGCGGTCGATGAGGCGCAGCGATCGGCCCTGGATTTGATGACGCGCGCTGCGCGTGGCGGCGGCACACCATCGCCGACATCGCGCCCCCCCAACGCGCCCAATCGGCGAGCGGTGAAGCGGGATCGCCAGCAGGTGTCCGCGTCCGAGGTCGATGAGGTCTTCCGGGCGCTCAAGGCGGAGCTGAGCGGCGTCTCGGCGAGTGCCACGATCGAGGTCTCCTGGACGATATTCGACGAGTCCGGCCATGGCGACTAGGGCGAGCCCTTCGACTGCGCCGTCGAGACAGCTCACGCCCGACCTCATTCGGGCGCGAGCGGAGCAGGTCATCGCGCGACACGGCGTAGAAACCGTGGGGATAAGCGCCACCGGCGAATGGGCGGGCGAGGACGTCATTCAGCTCCAGGGGCAGCGGTGGCCGGTTCGGCGGTGTGATTCGGTGCTCGAGCTCGGTCTGGCCCTTAACGAACTCAATGCACATGGGCAACACGGTGTGGTGTTGAGCCGTCTGCATGAGGCCGACTTGCCCGAGGACATGCGGGCGCGCCTTTGTGGTGGAAGGCTGTACGGGCTTGATCCGTGGGACAGCGTGCTCGCGCTCTTCGCGGCGGACCGACTGGATCCAAGGATTCCCCGTGCGCCGCGGCTCGCTGAGCTGCTGATCAGTAACGTCCCGCCGGAGGGGTATCCGTCCTGTCGCGCTCGATTTCTCGATGCGGATACCGTTTGGCGCTCGCTGTTTCGTCGCTACCTGGGGTTCGACCAGGACCTACTGGACGCCAAGGCGGTGATGAGGTGGCTCCTCTCTGAAGGCGCTGCTGACGCATGGCGACGCATGGATGACGAGGTCCGACAGCTTTTTCGAGGTCGCATCGAGCAACGAGCCGGCAGGCTCGGGCTGCACTTGCTGGACGTGGCGGAGAGCGAGTACGCGGAATATGTGCTCGCTATCGGGCTGGTGTGCGAGCTGATCTTTGACGAATCCGGCTCGATCACGGCTGACCGGCAGCTTGCGGCGGGCCGGCTGGAGCGCTATCTGGCCGGCCAGGCGCTGGCGGGCGCGGCGGGCCGGCGGTGGTTCGCGCTGGCGCGAGATCTGCTCGGTGACCTGGACGAGGCGTCACGACAGACCCACCGGGCGCGCGCTCAGGCCATTCTCGATGAGCTGCAGATCAGTGACGCAGGCGGGGAGAGTCTGGTCCTGCAGCGCGGATATGAGCACCGTCTGCAGCGTTATGCAGACGCGCTTACCAACGCCCTTGATGGGCGCGCTGAATGCTCGGACGTCGGGGCGGCATTGCAGGCGGTCCGGTCCCATGAGCTTAGTCCGGGCGATGAGGGGCGCCTGGAGCGGCTCGATGTTGCCCTGCGATTGTTGCGTTACCTCAATGTTGGCGGTACACGCGGCGCCAATCGCAGTCTTGAGCAACTGGCGGTTAGCCATCGCGACGACGCTAGCTTTGTGGACTGGGGGCGCCGGCTTCTCCTTGGCGGTGATGCCCATGCGGGCGTCAGCGCCGCATTGGAGCGATTGCTCACGCAGTTGCGTCAGCACCGCGAGACGTTGAACAAGCGGTTTGCGGAGGCCTTGGCGAACTGGGATCGGACTTCTTTCGCCAATGGGCGCTTTGTTGGCCTTGAGGCGGTGCTGGATGAGCTCGTGGCACCCTTGGCTCGGCAGTCACCCGTGCTTTTTCTCGTGATGGACGGTATGGATTACGGGGCCTACCGCGAGCTGGAAGCGGACTTATCAGCGGACGGTTGGATCAGTTATGGGCCAGCCGGTAGCGGGCGAACGGTGTCGGCGCTGAGTACGTTACCGAGCGTTACGCGCGTGGCCCGGGCGAGTCTCTTCAGCGGCAGACTCTGTCAGGGCCAGTCCGACTTCGAGCGCAATTCATTCGCGAACCATCAGGGCTTGCTGCACGCCATTGGGTCCGGGAAGTCCAAGCCGACCGTCTACCACAAGGCGGCGCTCAGCGAGGGCGGTGGGGAGTTGGCCAGTGACGTTCGCGAGGCCATTGCCAACCCCAAAAAGCGCCTCTTAGGTGTTGTGGTCAATGCCATCGACGATCACCTGGACAAATCCGATCAGTTGCGCCTGCGCTGGAGTCGCGACCAGTTCCGACAGCTCGACGCCTTACTGGAGTCTGCGCGGGTCAGCGGCAGGACCGTGGTGCTCACCAGCGACCACGGTCACGTGATGGATTGGCACAGTCATCAACCGGTTCAGGCGCTCGCCGGTCGTTGGCGTGATTCCGGAACCGAGCCCGTGGAGGGCGAAATCCGAGTCGCCAATCCCGCCGTCCGCGAGGCGCTCGGAGTCGACAGCGTTATCGTGCCATGGAGCGAGCGTATTCGTTACGTTCGACGGAGCAATGGATACCATGGCGGTGCAACGCCTCAAGAGATTGTCGTCCCTGTTGGCGTCTTCCGCTTCATGGGCAGTGAGAACGCAGTTGAGCTTTCCGGCTGGGACGCGCTGCCGGCGCAGGAACCAGCCTGGTGGGCTCAGGCGGCGGAGCCTGTTCAGCGGGCGAACGCGGCCGAGCCTGCGGCCACTTTGAAAAGCGCGAAGTTGCGTGGAGGCGGCGAAACAACACGCCAGGCGAGTCTGTTCGAGCAACTGGACACCACCTACGGGCCCGAGCAGGACCAAGGCGAACGGTTAGTTGAGCAGTTGCTCGCGTCGCCGACCTATCACCGCCAGCGAAAGGCCGCTGGCCGCATCGCGCCGAAGGAATCGGTCCTGAGGCAGTTCCTCCATGCTCTTTTGCAGGCCGATGGCCGCCTGAGTCGCAAGCGACTCGCGGCCGCCATGGACATACCGGAGCTGCGCGTGCGCTCTCAGTTTGCTGCAATGCAGAAATTGCTGAACGTCGATGGCTATGCGGTGGTCGGCGAGGATGCGTCGGGCGCCGAAATCGTGCTCGACACGGCGCTGCTACGAAAGCAGTTCGAGATCTCCGAGGGCTGAGCCTATGCGTGACATCGAGCACATCAGTCCGGAGCGGCGCGACGAAATCCTGGACGCGTTGCGGCGGGGAACCGTGCCACCTCAGGGTCTTGATGTGCTGGCGGTCGGCCTTGAGGGGTATGTGGACGCACTTGATCGGGAGCTGGCCACGGCGCAGTCGGGACGAGGCGTATTCAAGGCCGTGCGGGGTGAGTACGGCGCGGGCAAGACGTTTTTCTCGCGCTGGCTACAGGAGCGTGGTCTCGGGCGGGGGTTCGCGACAACCGAGGTTCAGATTTCGGAGGCCGAGACGCCGCTTCACCGACTGGAGACCGTTTACCGGCGGCTGGTCGAGCGCCTGACGGTTCAGGGGAATCGGCATGGTGCTCTTCGCCTCATTGTGGATGGCTGGTTCTTTACCTTGGAAGAGGACGTCCTGGCGGATGAGCCGGAGCTGTCTGACGAGGCGCAGCTCATGGAGCGGACGAACGCTCTAATGGAGCGCAAGCTGCAAGAGGTGAATCGCCGTGCGCCGGCATTTGCCGCCTGCCTGCGGGGCTATCGGAAGGCCTTGCTGGAGGGGGAGCAGGCGATCGCCGATGGATTGCTCGCCTGGCTCGGCGGCCAGCCGAATGTCTCCGCTCACGCCAAGCGCTACGCGGGTATCAAGGGCGATATCGACCACTTCGGGGCGATGAGCTTTCTTCAGGGCCTGCTCATCGTGTTGCGTGACTCGGGCTATGCCGGGTTGGTCTGGGTATTGGACGAGGTCGAAACTCTCCAACGTGTCCGCGGCGACGTGCGTGACAAGGGGTTGAATGCCCTGAGGCAGCTTATGGACGAAGTGGATGCCGGTCGCTTTCCGGGGTTGTACCTGATCATGACCGGGACTCCGCCGTTTTTCGACGGCCCGCAGGGCATACAGCGGTTGGCACCGCTCGCGCAGCGCTTGCATGTGGAGTTCCAGGACAATGGTCGTTTCGACAATCCGAGGGCTCCTCAGATCCGGTTGCAGAACTTTAACGAAGAACGGCTTCTGGCCGTAGGGCAGCGTGTCCGGGATCTGTTCGCGGCAGGCTCTGAACAATCTGCGCGAATCCAAACCAAGGCAGACGATGATTACCTGAAAGGCCTGGCTCAGGCGGTGACCGGCAATCTGGGTGGGAACGTCGGCGTCGCGCCGCGCCTGTTCCTCAAGAAGCTGGTGGGGGAGGTGCTGGATCGCATTGACCAGTTTCCCGATTTCGATCCACGGCAGCACTACTCATTGACGGTCGACCCAAACGAGCTAACAGCGCAGGAGCGCTCCGTTTCAGGCGCGACTTCAGTGGACGACATACGCCTGTGAGCGTCGACGCCTTTGAGCGGCTGAACCCAGCCGTCCAGCATCACGTAGTCAACAGTCTCAGATGGCGTGAGCTGCGACCACTGCAGGCTGAAGCCATTGACCCGATCCTCTCAGGGGAGCATGCGTTGCTGCTGGCGCCAACAGCCGGGGGCAAGACCGAGGCGGCTATCCTGCCCGTTTTTTCGAGGATGCTTAGCGAGCACTGGACCGGCCTATCGGTGCTCTATCTCTGTCCTATCAAGGCCCTCCTGAATAACCTCGAACATCGCCTCAGGATGTATGCAGCGCTTTTCGGACGCAGCGTTGGGGTATGGCATGGGGACATAGGAGCGTCCACAAGAAAGAAGCTGCGCCGCCAGCCACCCGACATCCTCTTGGCGACGCCGGAGTCGCTGGAGGTCATGCTCGACTCCGCCTTGATGGACCATCGGACGTTTTTCGCGTCGCTGCGGGTCGTGGTCGTAGATGAGATTCATGCGTTTGCGGGAGATGACCGCGGCTGGCACCTCCTCGCTGTGCTCGGAAGGGTGGGTCAACTCACACCTCACGTGATTCAGCGTCTGGGGTTGTCAGCGACCGTAGGCAATGCGGAAGGGTTGCTCAATTGGCTCACCAAGGGGACGACGAGCGGCTCGCGTCGTGTGGTCTCGCCAGAGGTGGCGGAAACACGTGCTCCCGATGTGACCCTGGACTTCGTGGGCGGGCTAGACAACGCCGCGCTCGTCATTTCGCGCCTATACCTTGGAGAAAAGCGGCTGGTCTTCTGTGACAGCCGGCAACAGGTTGAAGAGCTCGCACTAAGGCTTCGAGAGCTGGGTGTCACGACCTACGTTTCCCACAGCTCGCTGTCTCAGGACGAGCGCCGTCGCGCGGAGGATGCGTTTGCCGACGGACGGGACTGCGTCATCGTCGCCACAAGCACGCTCGAGCTCGGTATCGATGTAGGGGATCTGGATCGAATGATCCAGATCGATGCGCCCGGTTCAGTGGCCTCTTTTCTTCAACGAATAGGCCGGACTGGCCGCCGAAATGGCCAGCGAAACTGCCTCTTTCTTGCCACAACTCGCGCAGGCTTCCTGCGCGCGGCAGGGCTGCTGCATCGCTGGCGGGAAGGGTACGTCGAGCCCATTGTGCCACCCCCGTACCCAGTCCATGTGCTTGCACAGCAGATCCTGGCCTTGGTGCTCCAAGAGGGCGGACTGGTGAGGTCCGAAGTACAGCGGGCCCTTCAGCCGTTCCTCGCTGCCACAGAGATAGCCCCCGAGGAGTATCAGAAGCTTCTGGATCACCTCCTGTCCGAAAAGGTTCTTTTTGAGGTCGATGGCCTGATTTGTCTCGGCGATGAGGGTGAACGTCGCTATGGGCGCAAGAACTTTCTCGAATTGTTCTCGGTTTTCCTGGCTGCTCCCTTGATGAGTGTCATGCACGGCCGCTCGGAAGTGGGCACGGTGGATATGGCCTCGCTCTTTCCTATCGACGCCCAGCCCATTGTCCTGACCTTGGCCGGTAAAGGCTGGCGAGTGATTCACTTGGATTGGAAGCAGCGCCGCGTATGGGTAGAACCATCAGACCGCAGAGGGACCAGCCGCTGGAGTGGGGCACCACCCGGATTGTCTGGGGCAGTGACTCAAGGTGTGCGGGCGGCGCTAGTCGAGCCGGGCATAAATGACTTGCTATCTAACAGAGGTCAAGACGCTCTCCAAGAGGCGCGGGAGGAGTTCGATTGGTTAGACATGAAAGGGAGCTATCTGATTGATGGCATAGCCGGTGTTTCTTGGTGGACGTTCCTGGGAGCGAGCGCGAACACAGCAATCGCGGCAGCACTCAAGAATCAAGGTTCCTCGTGCACAGCTGATGCCTGGCGGATACGATTCAAGCCTCCTATGGACGCCACGGAACAGTCTCTTGCCGACTGCATCCGCTCACTGAACGCTGATCAATTAACCGTGCCCATCGAAGCGTGCGAGCGCCGCTACAAGTTCTCGGACCTACTGCCAGCCCAGTTGGGAGCGAAATTTGCTCGAGAGCGTGGAGCGAAGGCACGTAGAGAGGAAATAGACTGGCTGCTACCGATCGTAAGGGTCAGGGTAGAGTAGCAAGCGGTCATCCGTGTCGTCGTCATGCGCGCACGTGAACGCGGCGAGGGTCCAGCACGGGGCTCACCCACCGCAGATTCTGGTTCTGGTACTCACGAGGTAAGCGGGAAGGGGTGGGGCGCACCCAAGCAGCGAGCGAGTAAGGGCTGCGCGTGGGAGTGCATGAATGACCAAACCACTGTCGGAGACTCCAAATAATTCCTTCATTACCAATAGGTTACGGAGTTTCACCGGCGTGGAAAAATTTCATCTGAAACTGGATCCTACACCACAACGGTGGGGCTCCAGTGTCCACTTCCCCGACTTAGGCCCAGTCATAAATAGAAACTCCAGCATGGCCACGGTCGTTGAGGAACTCGAGCGGCGAGATATCGCCGAGTGATTCGTGGGGACGGATGGTGTTGTACTCAGCGAGCCAACGCTCGGTTTCCTCGCGGACGTGCTCAAGTGTCCACTTCCCCGACTTAGGCCCAGTCATAAATAGAAACTCCAGCATGGCCACGGTCGTTGAGGAACTCGAGCGGCGAGATATCGCCGAGTGATTCGTGGGGACGGATGGTGTTGTACTCAGCGAGCCAACGCTCGGTTTCCTCGCGGACGTGCTCAAGGTCCATGAACAACCAGGCGTTGAGCACGCCGTTGCGGTAGCTGCCGTTAAAGCGTTCGACGAACCCGTTCTGGTTGGGCTTGCCGGGTTGGGTGTATTCGAGCTCAATACCGTGGGTCTGGCACCAGCCCACAAAGACCGCACTGGTGAACTCCGGACCATGATCCACTCGGATGCGCTCGGGCCGCCCGCGCACGACCAGGAGCTGGTCGAGCACCCGCAGAACGCGTTCGGCGGTGAGCGAGACATCCACTTCCACCCGCAGCGCCTCGCGGTTGTAGTCGTCGATGACGTTGAAAGTGCGAAAGGCGCGGCCGTCGTAGAGCGCATCGCTCATGAAGTCCGCCGACCAGGCCTGGTTCGGTCGTAGCGGCTGGAGCAGCCTTTCAGGCGCTTCGGGGCGGTAGCGCTTTTTGAACCGACGCCGGTGGTTGAGCTTCATCGCACAGTACACTCGCCATACCCGCTTGTGATTCCAGGGATGTCCGGCCTTTCTCAGCAGCACGAACAGCTTGCGAAAGCCAAAGCGTGGATGACGCTCGGCGAGCTCGGCCAGCACGTCGATGAGCGCGCCATCGTCCGGGCGTTTGGGCTCATAGCGCTGTACCGAGCGGCTCAACCCCACAACCCGACAGGCGCGCCGTGCACTTGCACCGTGCGCCTCCATCGCATACTCGGCCAGCGCCCGACGGGCGCTGGCCGTTAGAGCTTTTTCTCGACAACGTCCTTGAGAATGCGGTGATCGAGCGAGAGATCGGCGTACATCTGCTTCAACCGCCGGTTCTCCTCCTCGAGATCCTTGATCCGCTTCAAATCCGACGCCTCAAGGCCGCCGTACTTCGAGCGCCACTGGTAGAACGTCGCCGTGCTGATACCCAGCTCCCGGCAGATATCCTTCACCGCCACGCCCTCTTCGGCGCGCTTCAGGGCGCTGACGATCTGGTGTTCGCTGTACCGGCTCTTACGCATGATGACCTCCAGGTCGAGACCGCCATCATGCCGGAAGTTCTACTAATCCGTGGACCTAATCTACGGGAAGGGGACACCAGATCGTCGCATTGACTATTTAACATAATATACATTACACGCAATCCAAGACACCCGCGGCGGGCTCGCCGGGGTCCCCCGGCGGCCGGCCGTCTCTGGGCTTGTCCGTACTTCAACAAGTGGCACGCGGCAGTCTTCCCGCCTGACCGTTGAGGCTCGCGAGGCACGGCTACGCCGTATGCGCCGCGGGGTGATCACCTCGGCGCGGCTTCACGAGGACGCGTTGCCCTCGGGCTTCCGCGCCGCCATGGTCACGCTCACCTATCCGCCCTCGCAGCCGTGGAGCCGGCGGCATATCTCGGAGTTCCTGCGCCGGGCGCGCGCCTACATGCAGCGCCGGCGTCACCGCCTGCGCTACACGTGGGTGCTGGAGCTCACGCGCGCCGGTGTGCCGCACTACCACGTGGTGCTCTGGCTCCCCCGGCGGCTGCGCCTGCCCAAGCCCGATAAGGCCGGCTGGTGGCCGTGGGGCCATTCCCGCATCGAGTGGGCCCGCCGGGCCGTCGGCTATCTCGCCAAGTACGCCACCAAGGGGGTGCGCGGTGTGGTGCCCAAGGGCGCGCGCATCCACGGCACCGGTGGCCTCACCCCGGCCGCACGCCATGAACGGGCGTGGTGGCTGTCTCCGGCCTATGTGCGCGAGCGCTGCACGCCCGAGGACCGCCCCGTGCGCGCCCCCGGCGGCGGCTGGACGCTGCGCAGCACGGGCGAATGGTTCCCCGCCGCCTGGCGCCTCGTTGAACGGGGCCCGGGCTATGTCGTCATCCAACGAGTGGAGCACACGCCATGAGCATGAATACCGAGTACGGCCAGACCCTCGCCAACACCTTGGAGGCCGCGGTCTGGCAGGCACAGGCCCTTGCCGAGGTGCCGGCGGTACGTGAGGCACTGAGCGCCGAGGCGCTCGCGGAGCTGCGCGAGTCGGTCACCGCCCTGTCCCGTCGGCTCGAGCCCGGGGAGCCGGACCGGTGCCCGGGTCTGTAACACGGGCACTTACTGCCATAGTGGCACTCTACGGGGGGGCGGTGGCCGGGTCTGTAACACGGCCACTTAGTCCAATAGTTGGACTCACCGAGCGTGGCGGCGCCGGCCAACCGGCAAGCGTAGCGCGTCCGGTGTCCGGCACCGCCACGCCCTGCGTGCGCCGGTGTCAGGTGCCCGGCTTCTACCCCCTTCCTCCCGGCGGCGCTGGCCGCCTGCACGCCTGTCCCCGTAGTCCACGGCCACCGCGACGCGACGCCTATCGCGGGGGCGGTGGACCCACGGGGACAGGCCCCTATCAGGAGCACGAGCAATGAGGAACGCCCGCGCTGAGCGCTGGGGCAACCCGGTGTGGGAGGCCCGCTATGTGGGCTGCGGCCTCTCGCTGGACGAGGCGGCCGAGTGGCTGGGTATCCATCCCCGCACCCTCTACCGTCAGGAGGTGGGCGAGGCGCGCCCCGCCGGGCCGGTGCTTCGGGCCCTGCGGTTGCGGGCCGGGGATCTTGGCCAGTGCCACCAGGACTGGCAGGGCTGGCGGATCGGGCCCGATGGGTTGCTGTATTGGGAACATCTCCGCCGGGGGTTTCGACCCGGTGAGATTGCGGCACTCCCCTGCCATTATCAGGTGGCGGTTCAGCTGCGAAAAATGACCCGGGAATATCGGAGAATTCAGGCCCTTTTGAAACGGCGAAATCGGCGTTTTTGAAGGCGCCCTTGTCGGCCGGTTTTCAATCGGCGATCATGACATTTCGTCGGCGTTAATTCGCCGGCGTTCGGGGCCGAAATGAAGCCTGTTTGCCGACGGGTTTCATGGGCTCGCGGTCCATAAAAAAGCCCCGCGGTAGTTGCCGCTACCCGGGGCCGTGGCTGGCGAGTCAGTCGGTTAGATGACCACCCACAAAGGACGCCAGCGGTTATGAGTGTACCACCGTGTCCGCACTCGGAGCACACTAGTCCGGCCTTGTTGCCCACTGGTCCCGACGGACCGGGATATACATTACACGCAATTATGGATGCGTTAGGCGCGTGTGGCGCCGTCCGCCGGTCAAGGTAATCTGCCCTGGGTCTTCTGATCTTCCCGTGGGCCTATTCCGGCAGCGGGATGTAGTCGTACTCGTCGCCGACGACCTTGGGAAAGGTCTGCGCTCTCCACTCGGCCTTGGCCTGTTCGATGC
>NZ_WNXE01000350.1:0-1973 GCF_010993615.1 Arhodomonas sp. KWT
GACATGACGACCTCCGATCCAGCCGTGGCAAGAGAAGGGCTATAGAGTACGAATAATGGGAATCATTATCAAACTCAGCCGTGCATTGATCGCCACGACATGAGCCACGCGGAGGTGACGTGTCCGCACGTCACCTCCGCGCCTGCCGGGCGCGCGCTAGAAGCGGTAGGTGAGCGTCGCCCGGACGGTCCGCTCACGGCCGTAGTAGCAGTAGTTGAGGTCGTAGCAGGAGGCGATGTACTCCCGGTCGAAGAGGTTCGACACGTTGAGCTGCGCACTCATGCCATCGATGCCGACGCGGGAGAAATCATAGCCGAGCATGGCGTCGACCACGGTGTAGTCCGGCACCTTCTCGGTGTTCTCCTCATCGGCATAGATGTCGGCGTTGTAGCGCACCCCGAGCCCGGTACGCACGCCGGCGAGCGTGCCATCGTGGAACGTGTAGTTCCCCCACAGCGACACCTGGTGTTTCGGCACCTGGTTGGCCGTGTTGCCTTCGGTATCGTCCTCGGTCTCCTCGTAGGTGACGTCGGTATAAGTGTAGCCGCCCCGCACCGACAGGTTCTCGGTGAGGCGGCTGCGCATCTCGAGCTCCACGCCCTGGGAACGGATCTCGCCGACGGCACGGTAGAAGCTCTCGTTCGGGTCCTTGGTGGAGACGTTCTCCTGGGTGATATGGAACAGCGAGACGCTGTAACGGTCGCTGGTGCCCGGCGGCTGGTACTTCAGCCCGGTCTCCACCTGTTCACCCTCGGTGGGCTTGAGGAGATCGCCGTTCTCGTCAGTGGTGCTGTTCGGCGAGAACGAGGTGGAGTAGCTCAGGTAGGGAGCGACGCCGTTGTCGAAGAGGTAGAGTGCACCGGCACGGCCGCTGAACTGGGTGTCGTCCAGCTCGCTGCTGGTGTCGGTGTCCTTGTCGGTGTTCTCGATGTCGATCCAGTCGTGGCGGCCACCGACGACGAGACGCCAGTTACCGATCGCCATCTGGTCCTGGAGATAGAGACCGGTCTGGCTCAGCTCCCGATCGTGCCGGTCGGTGCGGTAGACCGAGACATCGCTGCCGTACTGGGGGTCGGTGGCGTCCAGGCTGTCGACGGTTCCATAGTCCCAGACCACGTCGTTATCGCGGTGCTGGTAGTCGACGCCGAGGAGCACGGTGTGTTCGACCGGACCGCTGGTCAGGTCCGCCTCCAGCTGGTTGTCCATCGTCCACGCAGACAGATCCTCGTCGCCGCCGGAATAGTAGCGGATGAGATCGGTGTCCGAGACCCAGCCGTAGGCGTAGACCTGGTCCATCTCGACGTCGGAGTTGAGATAGCGGGCCTTCTGGCGGAACCGCCAGCGATCATTGAACTGGTGCTCGAACTCGTAGCCGAGCATCCGCTCGGTACGCTCGTATTTCTCGTAATCCGGCTCCCCTTCGAAGAAGGTGTTGTCGAGGTGGATGCCGGCATGGTCATCGACCGTCCCCTCGTAAGGCAGGCCGGAGTGGTACCCCCCTTCCGGGTCTTTCTGGAAATAGGCCAGAAGGGTGAGATCGGTGTCCGGGGAGACATCCCAGGTCAGCGACGGCGCGAAGGCATAGCGCGCCTGCTCGACGGGGCCGAACTGGGTATCCTCGGCGCTGCCGAGACCGGTCAGGCGATAGGCGACATTGCCGTCCTCACCCACGGGACCGGTGAGATCGAAGGCCGCGCTGCGCTGGTCGTTGTTACCGACACGGAAACGCACCTCGCCGCTGCGCCGGAACTCGGGCCGCTTGCTGCTCAGCGCCACGATCCCGCCGGGGGAGGAGCGCCCGTACAGCACCGCGGCAGGTCCCTTGACCACCTCGATGTCCTGCAGGAAGTACGGGTCGATGCTCATCGAGCTGTAGGAACCGCTGTCCCCCATGACCTTGAGGCCGTCGAGGAACGTGTTGTTGATGCTGCCGTCGGCGAAGCCGCGCAGCACCAGATAATCGTAGCGGCCGG
>NZ_WNXE01000351.1:0-1965 GCF_010993615.1 Arhodomonas sp. KWT
TTGCCGGTGTAGTGGGTGAGGTAGGTGTTCATGAAGCGCTGGTGATCGCCGTAGATCGTGCGCATCATGCTCGGCCAGGAGCGGGCGATGCAGAGGTTGCCGTCGGTGGCGCCGTCCTGGACGTTGCCGTCGTTGTCCACCAGCTGGGGCTCGATGCCGAAGAACGGCAGCGTCGCCGAGCCCGGCTTGAGGTCGGTGACGCCGGGCAGCGGGCTGATCATGATCGCGCCGGTCTCGGTCTGCCACCAGGTGTCGACGATGCGGCAGCGGTCCTCGCCCACGGTGTGGTAGTACCACTCCCAGGCCTCCGGGTTGATCGGCTCGCCCACGGTGCCGAGCACGCGCAGGCTCTTGCGCGAGCGGCGGGTGACGTACTCGTTGCCCTGACCCATGAGCGCGCGGATGGCCGTCGGCGCGGTGTAGAAGATGTTGACGTTGTGCTTGTCGACCACGTCCCACATGCGCCCGGCGTCCGGGTAGGTGGGCACGCCCTCGAACATCAGCGTGGTCGCGCCGTTGGCGAGCGGGCCGTAGACGATGTAGCTGTGGCCGGTGACCCAGCCCACGTCGGCGGTGCACCAGTAGATCTCGCCGTCGTGGTAGTCGAAGACGTACTTCTGGGTCATCGCCGCCTGCAGCAGATAGCCGCCGGTGGTGTGCAGTACGCCCTTCGGCTTGCCGGTGGAGCCGGAGGTGTAGAGGATGAACAGCGGATCCTCGGCGTCGACCTCCTCCGCCGGGCAGTCCTCGGAGGCGCCGTCGATGGCCTCGTGGTACCAGACGTCGCGGCCGTCCTTGAACGATACGTCGCCGCCGGTGCGCTTGACCATGAACACCGTGGAGACGTCCGGGCACTCCTCGAGGGCGCGCTCGACGTTCTCCTTGAGCGGCACATGCTTGCCGCCGCGCACGCCCTCGTCGGCGGTGACCACCACGCGGCAGTCCGAGTCGAGGATGCGGTCGCGCAGGGCGTGGGGCGAGAAGCCGCCGAAGACCACCGAGTGGATCGCGCCGATACGCGCGCAGGCGAGCATGGCCACCGCCGCCTCGGGGATCATGGGCATGTAGATGCACACCCGGTCGCCCTTGTTCACGCCGCGTGCGCGCAGCGCGTTGGCGAAGCGGTTCACCTCGGAGTTGAGCTCGCGGTAGGTGATCTTGCGGGACTGGTCGGGCTCGTCGCCCTCCCAGATGATGGCGACCTGGTCGCCGCGGGAGGCCAGGTGGCGTTCCACGCAGTTGTAGGCCGCGTTGAGCTTGCCGCCCTCGAACCAGCGGATCTCGCCCTTGGCGAGGTCGCTGGTGTTGACGCTGTCCCAGCGCTTGAACCAGGTCAGGAACTGCTCGGCCTGCTCCGACCAGAACGCGTCGGGCTCCTCCAGCGAGCGCCGGTACATCTGCTCGTACTGCTCGCGGTTGATGAGCGCGTTATCGGCAACGTCCTTGGGAACGGGGTACACCTTGGACTCGGACATCCTGCTTCTCCTCCCTTCAGGGCTGATGTCGTGGCTTTTTAGCGCACGTCCCGGGCGACGTGATCCATAGTATCGCCGGGACTTCGATCTTGTTCGATTCCAGCATGGAAGCAAATTCCGTTCCGGAAAACCCCATCCGTCGGGTACCGCATTCGCGCCCGGCTCGGGGGCGTGTCGGCCCGCCCGGGCCGCGGCCGGGCGTTACGACTCGTAACGATTTGTCACCTCCCGTAACGCTAACGCGTTACCCCGTCCGGGCGCCAGAGGCGGCGGGCCGGGGGATTCCGAGGCGCTGGCGTCGCTCCCACAGCGCCTTGCGGCTGATCCCCAGGCGCCGCGCGATCTCGGTCTCGGTGAGGTGGTCCTGGTGGTGGAGCACGAACTCCCGGAAATAGCCCTCCAGCGACATGTCGGGAAAGGCACCGGCGTCGCCGCCGCCCCCGACGGGCAGGCCCAGGAGATCGGCGGTGAGCGCGGTGCTCTCCGCCAG
>NZ_WNXE01000352.1:0-1945 GCF_010993615.1 Arhodomonas sp. KWT
GTGTTTCTTTTAAGATGTATCTATAGTACTTTTTAATCGGAACATAGGGGATTCAACCATGCACATCGTCAGCGACACCGCCGAAACCGCCCCCGCCGGCAGCTTCTACCACGCCCTGGGTGACGAGGTCGCACTGTTCGGGCACGCCGCCGCCGAGCGCCTGCCGGTACTCATCAAGGGCCCCACGGGGTGCGGCAAGACACGGTTCGTTCAGCACATGGCGGAGCGTCTGGAGCGCCCGCTCTACACCGTCGCCTGCCACGACGACCTGACCGCCGGCGACCTCGTCGGCCGCCACCTGCTCGGCAGCGAGGGTACCTACTGGCAGGACGGTCCGCTGACCCGCGCGGTGCGCGAGGGCGGGATCTGCTACCTCGACGAGATCATCGAGGCGCGCAAGGACACCACCGTGGTCCTCCATCCCCTCGCCGACGACCGCCGGGTGCTACCGCTGGACGCCACCGGCGAGCTGATCGAGGCCCACCCGGACTTCCTCCTGGTGGTCTCGTACAACCCCGGCTACCGCAACCTGATGAAGGGCCTGAAGCCGAGCACGCGGCAGCGCTTCGTGGCCCTGTCCTTCGGCTACCCGGATGCCGCCGCGGAGCGGCAGATCGTCGCCCGGGAATCGGGGATCGACGCGGCGCGGGCGGAGCAGCTCGTGCGCCTGGCCACGGACCTGCGCCGCCTCGACGGCCACGACCTCGAGGAGGCCGCCTCCACCCGGCTGCTGGTTCATGCCGCCCGGCTGATCACCCGGGGCGTGGCGCCGCTCGCGGCCTGCCGCGCCTGCCTGGCGGAGCCGCTGAGCGACGAGCCCGCGGCGCTGGAGGCGCTGATGGACGTCGTCGGCGCGCACCTCGGCTGACGCCCGCGGGCCGGAACACCGCTTTCTCAACCTTCAGGGGGACATTCGATGTCGGAACGTTTCACCAAGGGCATGGCCCGAAACATCTACTACGGGGGGAGCCTGTTCTTCATCCTCCTGTTCGTGGGGCTCACCCTCGACACGGTGACCGCGCTGCCCGACCGCGAGAACCGTGCCGGGCTGACCGATACCGTTGCCGAGGGCAAGGAGGTGTGGGAGCGCAACGACTGCATCGGCTGCCACACCCTGCTCGGCGAGGGCGCCTACTTCGCCCCCGAGCTCGGCAACGTCTTCGAGCGCCGCGGCAACGGCAACGAGGCCGCGTTCAAGGCCTACCTCAATGCCTGGATCAACGCCCAGCCCACCCAGGCGCCGGGCCGCCGGCAGATGCCGCAGTTCAACCTCTCCGATCACGAGATCAACGCCCTCGCGGAGTTCCTGATCTGGACCTCGCGCATCCGCAACAACGACTGGCCGCCGAACGTCGAGGGCTGAACGCCCGATGAACCAGGGGGACACGAGCATGAAATACCAGAGCCAGTCGGTGGCGATGCCCTACTTCGTCTTCGCCATCATCCTGTTCTTCGGCCAGATCGCCTTCGGGCTGATCATGGGCCTGCAGTACATCATCGGGGACTTCCTCTTCCCGCTGATCCCCTTCAACGTCGCGCGCATGGTGCACACCAACCTGCTCATCGTGTGGCTGCTGTTCGGCTTCATGGGCGCGACCTACTATCTCGTGCCCGAAGAGGCCCAGCGCGAGCTCCAGAGCCCGTGGCTGGCACGAGTGCTGTTCTGGGTGTTCGCCATCGCGGGCACGCTGACCATCATCGGCTACCTCGCCGTGCCTTACGCGCGGCTGGCCGAGCTCACCGGCAATGAGTACTTCCCGACCATGGGCCGCGAGTTCCTGGAGCAGCCCACCATCACCAAGGCCGGCATCGTGCTGGTCGCCCTCGGCTTCCTCTACAACGTCGGCATGACCGTGCTGCGCGGGCGCAAGACCGTGATCAACATGGTCCTGATGACGGGCCTCGTGGGGCTGGCGGTGATGTTCCTGTTCGCCTTCTACAACCC
>NZ_WNXE01000353.1:0-1944 GCF_010993615.1 Arhodomonas sp. KWT
GTCGGCGATCGCGACCGCGGACCCCAGGCGCAGCGGCGTGGAGCCGCTGCCGCCGTCGCTGGCGGCGAGATTGAACGCGCTGTTGATCTTGCGGGTGAGGAAGTCCAGGTACGGTGCCTGGAGCCGGTACGTCTCCCGCACGTCCCGGGCGAGCCAGTCCACGTAGCCGGCACCCGCCTTGGCCCGGGCGCTGTTGCGCTGCGCATCCACCAGGTCCAGGGCCTGTACCGAGAGGTCCCCGCCGGCAGAGAGGTCGGACCGGAAGACCGCCCTGGTGGTGCTGTCGTAGTCGGCAACGGCGACGGCCGGTGCCGCGGTGGCCCCCTTGCCGATGGCCGAGAAGCTGACGTCGTTGGTCAGCGACTGCCGGGTGAAGGCGTTCACCAACACGTCGGAATCGTTGGCTGTATTCAGCGTCACACCGTCATCGACGAGTGCGGTGGTTTCGCTGTCGGTGACCGCCACACCCAGGGCGAAGCCCATGGTCGTCAGGGCATTGCCCTCGGCGTCGTGCTGGTTGATCGCCTCCGCGCTCTGGCGGAGTGTGTCCTCGCTGCTGGCGGTGACGTCCAGGTCGCCGTCGACATTGACCGTCGCACCGGAGTCGATGCGCGCTCTGGTGATCCCGCCGAGCTCGCCGTAGGCCACGCCCATGTTGAACGGGATCGCCTTGTTGTAGGCACCGAAATCGCCGTCGGCGCCGTTGTCGACCCGGCGCACGGCGTCCGCGTCTATGGACACGTCACGCTCGGCGGTCAGGGTCGCCGTACCCTTGACGGTGACCTCGGCGTCGGAGCGGGCGATGGAGACCGCCACCATGTCCTGCACCGCCTGGAGCTGGTCCGGATCATCGCTGGGAATGGCGTCCGCCAGACCGCTGAAGCTGTCGCGGCCATAACCCTGAAGACGCTCATAGAGCGACGAAAAGTTGCTGGCATCGTCGGTGATCTCGAGCACGCCGGACAGGAAGGACGGCGAGACCTCGGCGAGGCTGCCGGCATCGAGGGTGATATCCCGGCCCTTGAGTGTGCCGGCCACGGTCACGGTGGCACTGGCATCCGCCTCGCCGGCGAGCTGGACGTCGCTGGCGGCGGCGGTAATGGTGAGATCGCCGGATGCCGACGCCTCCTGCGCGTTGCGCGCGTTGACCAGCGCCCCCGCGGCCACCGTCACGGTGGCCGCCGCCCCGTCGTCCGCGCCGACGGCACCGGGGGTCTCCACGTCCGCGGCGGTGCCCCCGCTGCCGTCACATACCGCGCAGACGTCAGCGGCATTGGCGGTGATCCGGATATCACCGGCCTGCTCGCTGTTGCCCGGGTCCGTGGTGATCTCCGCCGCTGCGCCAACGCCGACATCGGGCCCGGCAATCTCGATATCGCCCGCGGCCACCTCGCCGCCGGCGGAGACCGCCGCGCCGTCATCGTCGCTCATCATGGCGGCGAGCCGGCCGTTGACCTCGACGCTGTCGCGGGCGTCGATGACGATGGAGCCGCGGGGCGCGTCAACGCCATCGACGTTAACGGCAGACTTGAACACCGCCCAGCCCCCGCCGTAGCCGGTGTCCGTCTGCGCCGACAGCGACGCCCCCTGGGCGACGATGGCCTCGGCACCGAAGAGACTGATCGCGCCGTCGGCATTGACCTGCCCCTCGATGGTGATGCTGCCGTCGGCAGCGTCGTAGTCGCCCCGCATCAGCCTCGCGACACGCTCGTCCATCGCCCCGCCATCCACGGTGGCGTCGCCGACGGCCGCCAGCATGGCGTCCATCTCGGCCCCGGTGGGCGTGGTCACCACGAGGCTGCCGACGTTGACCACCCCCGAGGCCCCAACCACGAGGCCATGGGGGTCCGCGAAGACGATATTGCCACCGACACCGCCGCCCTCGCGGAGCCCGTTGAGGGTGCCGTTGATCCGGGCCCGGGCGTCGTGGACGAGGTTGACGAG
>NZ_WNXE01000354.1:0-1935 GCF_010993615.1 Arhodomonas sp. KWT
GCCGGCACTGCTGGAGGCGGGCGGCCTGGAGCCGTACCTGGAACGGATGCATCCGGGATTCGTGCCGTCGGCCCGCCCGGCCGTGGTCTCGCAGTGGAGCAAGTACTACTTCGCGCGGCTGATCCTGCCGGTGGCCACGGCGGCGGTCCAGGGTTGGCGCGTGCCGGTGCGGCCGGCGCACGTCGGCGCCGCCGTCGGCACCGGGGGCGACGTGGAGGCGTTCCACCTGCCGGGCCCCGGCGGGCCGTTGGAGGCCACCCCCGACGGCCCGTTCGAGCGTTTCTCTCACCTGCTCGACGACCACCTGGTGCCCGTGGTCACGGCCATCGCGCGCCGTGAGCGCCTCTCGGCCCGCGTGCTCTGGAGCAACGCGGGCAACTACCTGGAATTCGTGATCGGGCGCCTGGCGGAGGCCGGGTTGTCGCCGCGCGGCGTCGACGACGCGTATGCGCTGCTTGCCGCGTCCCGCCGGCCGGACGGAACCCGTAATCCCCTTCATCAGCCGGTGCGCTACCTTGATGTGCCGGACGGCGAGGGTGGGCGCCGCTCCTGGCGGCAGCGGCGCATGTGCTGCATCCGCGACCTGCTCCCGGAGTATGGGCTGTGCGGCAACTGTCCCCGGCTTGCGGCGCCGCCGCCCGGGGAGTGAGCGGCACCCGGGTGGAGTTTAAGAATGAAACGCATTAACATTCATAAAATGAGGTGCCCAGAGGGACATCTGCGCACGCCCTGACGACCCAGCCGGGGGGAATCCTTATGGCCGATACCGTCACCGCTGCCGTGCCGGCCGCGCAACCCGCTCCGGGACAGCGCCTGACCGTCGCCGACCTGACTGCCTATGAGCACCGTTACAACCTGAGTCACCGGGTCTCCGGCGAGGGGCACGTGCCGCCGGACCAGACAGTGGCCGAGGGCCGCGTGGCCGAGCGCCAGCCCTGGCGGGGGCTGCAGATGGTGGGCTCCGACCTGTTCGTGCGCCGTACCTACGAGGCCCATGCCCGCCCGGAGGCGCCGGCGCACGTGTCGATCATCGTGCTCCTGGAGGGCCGCGCCGAGCTGGCGCTCGGTGCGAGCCGGCACACCCTCACCGCCGGTGACGGCCTGCTCCTCGCCTATGACCGCAACCAGTCGCTGCGGGCGCGCCACCCGGCGAACCAGCGTGTGCGGGCGGTGAACCTCACCTTGCTCAGGGATTCCCTGGAGAGCGATCCTCGCCTCGCCGGCAGCGTGGACCCGCTGTTCCGTTCCCGCGGCGGCGGGCTATGGCCGGTGTCGGTGCCTTACGGGCTGCGGGTGTCGCTGGCGGAGTGGATCGCCAGTGCACCGGCGGCGCCGGCCCTTCCGTTGATGGCCGAAGGGCTCGCCCTGCAGCTCGTTGCCCAGGGGCTGGCGGGGCGCGGGCACGCGCTCCCGGCCCCGGCGCCGGCCCCCCGCGGCCGGGACTGGCGGCTGCTCGAGCGAGTGCGCGAGTACCTCGACGAGCACCCGGGCGAGCCCCATACCCTCAAGGGGCTGGCGGGACTGGCCTGCATGAGCCCCAGCACCCTGCGGGCGAAGTTCCGCCGTGCCTACGGGCGCTCGGTGTTCGACTACCTCCGCGAGCGGCGGCTGGAGCAGGCGCACCGGGCGCTGCGCGACGGCCTGAGCGTCCAGCAGGCAGCCAACCGTGCGGGCTACCGTCACGCCACGAACTTCGCCACGGCCTTCCGCCAGCGCTACGGGTTGACGCCCAGCGCTGTGCGGTGACGCCCGCATCGGGCAGGTCTGCCATCCCGCATAGCCTTTGCGGCGTGACCCAAAGGCATGACCGCGCGTGAAAAGGAATAATTCTCACTAGCGCTAAATGCCTTTGGACGACAAGCGAGGAGTTGATATGCAGATCTCCCGATCGGCCCGGCGGGGAACGGCCTGGCTACTCGGCGTATCGCTGCTGCC
>NZ_WNXE01000355.1:0-1933 GCF_010993615.1 Arhodomonas sp. KWT
CCTACCTGAACGCCTATCCTCTACCCGGGACCAGGATCGACAGACAACGTTGCGCACCCGGCCCTCCTGGCGGGGATGCCCGGCCCGCACCGCCAGTCTTCCGGGTAACTCCCGGGTGAACACCCTACCGGAAGGTCTCAGTCAGCCACTCGGCCCTGAGCGGCGTGGGCCGCCAGCACCGAGGCCACGGCACCGGTGAGCCGCCGTGCCGTGGGCACGTGCAGGAACTCGTTGGGCCCGTGGGCGTTCGACTGCGGGCCGAGCACCCCGGTGATGAGGAACTGCGCCTGCGGAAATCGCTCGCCGAGCATGCCCATGAACGGGATCGTGCCACCCTCGCCCATCGCCATCGCCGGCCGGCCGAACCACGCCTGCGAGGCGGTATTCACGGCGTCCGACAGCCAGGACTCCAGCGGCGGTGCATGCCAGCCGGTGGTCGCCCAGGCCGCGTCGAAGTGCACCCGCGCGCCGTTGGGCGGGTCCCGCTCCAGCAGGTCCTTGAGGGCACGGGTCGCCGCCTCGCCGTCCACCGTCGGCGGCAGGCGCAGGGACAGCCGCAGCACCGTGCACGGGCGCAGCACGTTGCCCGCGCTCGCCAGCGGCGGCAGGCCATCCGCGCCGGTAACCGCCAGCGCCGGCCGCCAGGTCCGGTCAAGGATGAGCTCCATCGGGTCGTCGCGGTCCGGCCCGGCACCACCAACGAAGGGGAACTTGCGATAGACGCCCTCGCCGAGCACCGACGCCGCGGCCTCGGCCTGCTCCTGGCGCTCCGCCGGGATCTCGGCACGGAACGCCTCGGGCAGTATCCCGCCGTCCGCCGCCGACTCCAGGCGCTCCAGCAGGCCCCGGGCCAGGCGGAAGCTGTCCGGCACCACACCGCCGGCGTCCCCGGAGTGCACGCCCTCCTCGAGGATCTCCACGCTGAGATCGCCCATGGCCATGCCGCGTAGCGACGTGGTCAGCCAGAGCTGGTCGTAGTTGCCGCAGCCGGAATCCAGGCAGATCACCAGCTCCGGCTCGCCGATGCGCCCGGCCAGGGCATCGATGTAGTGAGGCAGGTCGAAGCTGCCACTCTCCTCGCAGGTCTCGATCAGCACCACGCAGCGCGGATGCGCCACGCCCTGGTCCTGCAGCGCGCGTACCGCCGTCAGCGAGGCGAACACCGCGTAGCCATCGTCCGCGCCGCCGCGGCCGTAGAGCCGGTCGCCCTCCATGACCGGCTGCCACGGCCCCTTGTCCGCGTCCCAGCCGGTCATCTCCGGCTGCTTGTCCAGGTGCCCGTAAAGCAGCACCGTACCCTCGGCCGTGCCGGGGATATCCAGCAGCAGCACCGGCGTGCGCCCCTCCAGACGCACCACCTCCACGCTCATGCCCTCGACCGGCTGCTCCCGGCACCACCGCTCGGCAAGCGCCACCGCCGCATCGATATGCCCCGACGCCGCCCAGTCCCCGTCAAAGTGCGGCGACTTCGCCGGTATGCGGATGTACTCCGTCAGCGCCGGGAGGATCGACGCCTCCCAGGTCTCGTCGACCAGCGCCTGCGCTCTCGCCTGATCCAGCATGGACGCCATTGCCTGTCCTCCACCGCTGCGTGCGGCCCAGTCCCGTTACCAACGCCGTGAAACCACATCCCCGCCCCTGTGTACGGGGCGTGCGGCGGTCACCGGCAACCACGGAAACGTTGATACACGAGGGCATGCGCGATCAAGCACCGGCGAAGACGACGGCGGATAATCCCCCCGGTTCCAGCCCCGCGGGCACAGGGAACACCGCCGGGATGCCCACCACGGAGAGGCCTCATCACCACTCACGGACTTCGGCCTCCACCCCGCTCATGGCACTGGCAATATCGCGCAAGCCAGCCCGCAGCGCCCCGTCGTCATATACCGCACGCGCTTGCTCGAAAAGCGCGGCCGGATAGCGGCCCCCGCTC
>NZ_WNXE01000356.1:0-1918 GCF_010993615.1 Arhodomonas sp. KWT
CGCGCACTCGCGGGCCCCTTCGCCGACGTGCGTTTCTGCCCCACGGGCGGGATCGATCCCGCCTCCGCGCCGGACTATCTCGCCCTCGACAACGTCGTCTGCGTGGGCGGGAGCTGGCTCGCGCCGCCGGCGAGCGTGGTGGCCGGGGACTGGGCCGGGATTACCGAGCGGGCGCGGGCGGCCGTGGCCCTCGGTGACGGCGGGACGCTGGGTCCGGGCGTGCCGGGGGGCGGGCGTGAGCAGCGGTAACGACGGGGCACGGCCGGCGATCGCCGTGTTGGCGAGCCGCAGTCTTCGGCTGGGCCCGGACAGTCCGGCGGCGCGTTTCATCCGCCGCTTCGAGCCGTACTTCCGCGCGGTCCTGCGCCCGGAGCTCCATCTGCTCGAGGGCACGTACCGCTCGCTGCTGCGGTGCGGTCTGCTGCACGACTACGAGCCGGTGGTGCGGGTCCCGCCGGGGGGCGAGGGCGGACTGGTGGCGCTGAGCGACCGGGTCGTCTCCGGGCTGCCCGACGGGCGCCGGCTCGATGCCGTGGTGTATTTCTCGGACCCGCGGGACGCCACCTCGCTGTTCCCGGACAGCCTGGCGCTTAAGCGCGAGTGCGTGGTCACACGCACGCCGTTCCTCGCCTCCGAGGCCGCGGCGGTGGCGTGGTTCGGTCTCGACTGGCTGGCCCGGGACGGGCGCAGCGCCGCTGCCGGCCACATCGACGACGCCGCGGCCAAGGCACTGGGCATGCGCGGCGATCCGGCCGACGAGGCCGTCGCCCTGATCGCCCACGACACCCTCAAGACGGAGATGCTGGCCTTTGCCGACGAGCACCGGGGGTTCCTCTCCCGGTTCGGCGCGCGGCTCGGCACGGGGACCACCGGTGCGCTGCTCAACGGCCGTATCCCGGAGCGCCTCGGAGAGCCGGCGCCGGAGGTCGAGGACCTGACCGCGCGTCTGCGGGACCTCTCCGCCGGCGGCGACTGGGTCAGGGGCATGGCCAGCGGTCCCCGCGGTGGCGACGTGCAGATCGCCGAGCTCGTGCGCCAGCGCCGCTGTCAGGCGGTGGTGTTCTTCGAGGACCCCCACGTCTCCCGGGAGCACGAGGCGGACATCCAGCTCATGGAGCGGGCCACGCGCATCCCCGGCAACGAGGTGCTCTGCCTCCACGATCCCGCGACGGCCCGCGAGTGGGCCGCACGCCACCAGCGCTGCGAGGCCGCCGGCCGGGACGGCTGGGTGACGCTGATCGACGCCTGCCGCCGGCGCTGGGGCGTGGAGCTGGTGCCGGTGGCGTCCGCGGACCACGGCGGCGACGCGCGCACCGCGCAGCTGGAGGCCGCCGCGTGGTACATCCGCGCCCTGGTCTCCGAGCGTGCCCGGGGCATGGCCTCCAGCGCGGCACGGCTGCGTGTCGGTGTGGGCGACGGCGGGCTGCTCGGTGAGCTCCTGGACGTCATCGCCTCGCTCCCCGAGCGGCTTCAGGCCGTGGACGACGCCCGTGGCGACTTCGCCATGCCGCTGGTCCGGCGGGGATACCGCCGCATGGCCAACGTCGAGGTCGTGCCGGAGGGCGATGCCGCGGGTGCGGTGCGCAATGCCGGTCACCTCGCCGCGGCGCTGTCGGCGACGCTGGCGACGCCGGCGGCCGGGGCGGACGGCGTCGACGTGCGGATCGCGACGCTCTCGCAGCGGTCGGGGGACACTGGGGGAGCGGGGGACCGCCGCCGTTCCCCCGGCGACGACGTGCTCGTGGTTCCCCCCGGGGTGCCCCCGCGGCTCGCCGGTCAGGTCGACGGCGGCGGGGTTACCACGGTGATCGCCATGGCGCGGGACGTGCGCGCCGCGCTGACGGAGCAGACGCCGGGATAGGGCGGTGCCGGGCCCGCCGCGGGGCCCGCACGTCTAGCGGGAGAACCGCGCCGAGAC
>NZ_WNXE01000357.1:0-1912 GCF_010993615.1 Arhodomonas sp. KWT
GAGGCGGTCGAGGCCCGTATCCGCGGTGGCTAGCCGGCCCAGGCGGGTCTGGCTCCGACGGGCAGCTAGTCGAAGTCCCCGGCAAGGGCGGCGCGCACGTCCGCGGGCATGCCCGCCGTGTGGGTGTAGTTCGGGTGCTCGATCGCAAGCACGACCTCGGTCTCCGGGTCGGAGAAGCGCCGGACCTGGGCGTCGGTGAACGGGAAGTGCAGGAAGTGCACCGACGACGCCTTGCCCTCGGCGGTGGTCCGGTCCACGTCGGTCTCCGCCTGCGCGGCGATACGCTCGTCGCCCAGGTGCAGGCAGACGGTCTCCTCGACGCCGCCAAGCCGGCCGAGCACCTGCTGGCGGCGTTCCCGGTTGGGGATCTCGAACATCAGTGTCGCCACCAGCTCCCGCCCCTGGGGGATCAGCGGGTTGTAGGCCTCCAGCTCGTCGTCGATCTGGGCCTCGCCGCCGCGCTCGATGAACAGCATCTCGTGGATCTGGCGCCACATGGTGTCGTAGTTCTCGAAGTAGATCGTCGCGTCCGGGCCGACGCCCATACGCCGGTGGCGCTTGGCCGCGGAGATCTCGCGGGCCTTGTCGCGGCGAATGGCGCCGTAGGCCTCCATGCTCAGGATGTCGTCGCGGGTGATCTGTCTGGCCATGATCGCTGCCCTCCCGCCGGCGCTCAGGCGAGCCCGTAGGCCTGTGCCAGCAGCTGGATGGGGTGAACCGATGACTGGTGCGGCGGCGTGTCGCCGTCGCCGGCCTGGCGTTCCAGGCCCTGGACGATGTGGGCACCGGCCAGCGGGCACTCGGAGGCGAGGTGCTGCCTGCCGGACTTGAAGACCCGTCGCGCCAGGGGGCGGCCGACCTTGATCGCGACCTCGAAGTTCTCCTTCTTCACGCCCCATGCGCCGCCGTGGCCGGAGCATCGCTCCTGGACGTCGAGGTCGATGTCCGGGATCAGGCGCAGCATGTCCGCCGCCTTCGGCCCCATGTTCTGGGCCCGGGCGTGGCAGGCAAGGTGCAGCGAGACGCCGCCTTCCAGGGGCTGGAGGCCGTCGGCGAGACCCTCGTTGCGGGCGATGTCGACCACGTACTCGGCGACGTCCATGGTGTTTTCCGCCAGCCGCTGGATCCGCGGGTCGTCGACGATGAGGGGCCACTCGAACTTGAGCATCAGCGCGCAGGAGGGGACCAGCGCGATCACCCGGTAGCCGTCGTCCACCCAGGGCAGCAGTGCGTCCGCGGTGCGTGTCGCCGCCGCGGCGACCGCCTCCAGGTCGCCCTGCTCGAGCTTGGGCATGCCGCAGCATCCGGGATAGGCCACCTCCGTCTCGACCCCGTTGTGGGTGAGCACGGCGCGGGTGGCCTCGCCGATGTCGGGGTTGTTGTAGTTGCCGAAGCAGGTGGCATAGAGCACCGCGCGCCGCCCGTGGGCGGGGGCCGCGGTGTTCACCGCCGGGGTCCGGTCGGCGCGCCGGAGCAGGGTGTCGCGATGGAATGCCGGCAGCGCCGCGTCCCGGTGGACGTGGACGATGCGCTCCAGGGCCGGCCGGGTGAGGTGGTTGTCGCGCCGGTTCGCCCAGTTGGTCAGCGGTGCGAGCCTGCCGGCGAGGCGGCCGTTGCGGTCCGTCTCGGTGAGCGCCCGGTCGGCGAAGCCGGGCCGGCCCTGGTGCTGTTCCACCGCGCGGTGTCGCAGCATCAGGTGGGGGAAGTCCACGTCGAACTCGTGGGGCGGCACGTACGGGCACTTCGTCATGAAGCACATGTCGCAGAGCGTGCACGCATCCGCGACCTGCTGGAACGCGCTGTCCGGGACGCTGTCGAGCTCCATCGTCTCGGACTCGTCGATGAGGTCGAACAGGCGCGGGAACGCGTCGCAGAGATTGAAGCAGCGCCGGCAGCTGTGACAGATGTCGAA
>NZ_WNXE01000358.1:0-1909 GCF_010993615.1 Arhodomonas sp. KWT
TGGCTGGACGTGACACTGCCGGGGGACCTGCCGGTGCCGGCCCCCGAGCAGCGCCTGCACGCGGACGCCAAGGGCGCACTGGTACGTGCGGAGTACGCGCCGGTCGCCTGGGGGCGGACCATGCGCGTGGCGCAGCTCATGGAATCCCTCGAGGGCGTGAACGGACTGGTGTTCGCCACCCGGCAGTCGCTGGTCCCGTGTTTCCCCGGCGGCGCGCCGGTGCGCGGGATGCCGCGACTGGCCTGGCTGGAGTTCAGCGACCTGTCCGTGGAGCTGGCGGAGCCGCCGCCCCGGGAATAGTCGTTAAACGACCGGCTCGGTGCGGGTGCAGGCGTCGTAGCGCAGCCCCAGGAGCGCGGCGACGTGGGCTGCTGCGCTCGAGGCCAGGGCGTCGAGGTGATAGCCGCCCTCGAGCATGGAGACCAGCCGCCCACCACAGGTGTAGTCCGCTACCGAGGTCAGCTCCTCGGTCGCCCAGTGGAAGTCCGCCTCGCAGAGCTCCAGTCCCGCCAGGGGGTCGAGCCCGTGGGCGTCGAACCCCGCCGATACCAGCACGATATCGGGTTCGAAGCGCATGAGTGCGGAGATGACCTCGTTGTGGAAGTGCTCGCGAAAGAGCTCCGAGTCGCAGCCCTCGATCAGCGGGATGTTGTAGAGCGCGCCCTCGCGGTTGTCCTGACGCCGCCCGGTGCCCGGGAACAGCGGGCGTTGATGAGTGGAGGCGTACATGAACCCCTCGCGCGCACCGAGCATGGCCTGGGTGCCGTTGCCGTGGTGGACATCGAAATCCACCACCGCGACGCGCTGCAGGCCGTGTGCCGCGCGGGCGTGGGCCGCGGCGACGGCGATGTTGTTGAACAGGCAGAAGCCCATCGCCTGATCCGGCTCGGCGTGGTGTCCCGGGGGGCGGACCGCGCAGAACACCCGCCTCGCGTCGCCGGCGAGCACCGCGTCCACCGCCTGACAGCCGGCGCCGGCGGCATGGAGGGCGGCTTCGCCACTGCCGGCGCTGATCACCGTGTCGCCGTCGAGGCTGCGCCGCCCCTCTGCGGGGATGGCTGCCAGGGTCGCGGCGACGTAGTCCGCGTCGTGCACGCGCTCGAGCTGTTCCCGGCTGGCCGGGGTGGCCTCATGGCGCTCCAGGCCGGCGAACTCGTCGGCCTGGAGCGCGCGCAGGATGGCGCGCAGGCGCTGGGCGTTCTCCGGGTGGCCCGGGCCGGTATCGTGCTCCAGGCAGGCCGGGTGGGTGATCAGCCAAGTCTGGCTCATGGGGCGCTCTCCTTGGCGGGGCCACGGGGTGCGGCCGTTGTCATTCCTCGGGGAAGAAGGACTGCTCGAAGCTGAGCGTGTAGCTCGCGTCCGTGGTGTCCCGGGGCCGGACCTCCAACTCTACCCGCAAGCGGTCTGGCGGGTCGATCCGCGCGGTGGCGATGTAGTAGATGCCCCCGCCCTCGCGCACCTCCCGGAGACTCAGGCCCTGGGGCTGGCCGGCGTCGTTGATGGCGTTACCCGTCATCCTTGCGGGCACCGAGCGGCCGTCGCGGAGGACGGTGACGGTCACCAGGGCCCGGCCGCGGCTGCGGGCGACGTCATAGGCGCGGGCGACCTCGGGGGCGAGCATTGCCGTGGGGATGGCGTTGTAGTGGATCTCGTAGTCGCCGAAGCGCTCGCTGCGCTGTGCCTGGGCGGTGGCGCAGGTCAGGGCGAGTGCCGCGGCAAGAATGGGGCGCAGCAGCTTCATGACGGGACTCCTCCGTGTTCGTCCTGCCCCGAATTATACGCGCCCGCGTCGCGCTGCCTATCGCACGGCCGGTTCTCAGCCGGCGCGGCGGAAGCGGTACAGCGCGATCTCCGCGAGGAGGTTGGGCATCACCCCGGCCAGGCGCGGGCGGCGCAGATCGTGGGAGAG
>NZ_WNXE01000359.1:0-1906 GCF_010993615.1 Arhodomonas sp. KWT
GCGATCTGCAACGTCCCCGAGAGCTCGCTGGTGCGCGAGTCCGACCTCGTGCTCATGACCCACGCGGGCCCGGAGATTGGTGTCGCCTCCACCAAGGCCTTCACCACCCAGCTCACCGCCCTCGCGCTGACCGTCATCGCCGCCGGCCGCCGCCATGGCCTCGACGCGGCGGCGGAGGCGGAGATGGTCGCCTCGCTGCGCCGGCTGCCGGGGCAGGTGGAGTCCGCCCTGGCACTGGAGCCCGAGATCCGGCGCATCGCCGAGCAGTTCATCGACAAGCGCCACAGCCTCTTCCTTGGCCGCGGCGAGCACTACCCGATCGCCCTCGAAGGCGCGCTCAAGCTCAAGGAGATCTCCTACATCCACGCCGAGGCGTACCCGGCCGGCGAGCTCAAGCACGGGCCGCTGGCCCTGGTGGACGGCGAGATGCCGGTGGTCACCATCGCCCCCAACGACAGCCTGGTGGAGAAGCTGAAGTCCAACCTCCAGGAGGTTCGCGCCCGCGGCGGGCGGCTGTTCGTGTTCGCCGACGCCGCCGCCGCGCCGGAGCGCAGCGACGGCTGCGAGGTCATCACCCTGCCGGCCACCGACACCATCACCGCGCCGGTGGTCTACACCGTGCCGCTGCAGCTCCTCGCCTACCACGTCGCCGTGCTCAAGGGCACGGACGTTGACCAGCCCCGCAACCTGGCGAAGTCGGTGACCGTCGAGTAGGTACCGGGTCCGGCACGATTCGATGGAGTAACGCCGCCTGGCTATGAAGCCGGTCCGGAAATGGGCGCCCCGGATAGCTGGGGCGCAACCTGGCCACGCGCCACGCCGGAGTAAATGGGCGGGCGCCGCGACATGGGCGAAATCGACGTGGCGGCACGATCGGGATCGGTTTTGGCTTCCCTGTCCCGGGCCTCACCCCTGACCGATCATCAGTCCCGCCCCGACGACCACCAGTGCCACGCCGGTCAGCCGCCCGGCGAGCCGCCCGTGGCGGGCCAGCTTTTCGATGAATACGAAGGCGGCGATCAGGGCTACCCAAAGCAGGTTCATGACCCCCGCCGTGAAGAGCAACAGCATCAGCGCCCAGCAGCAGCCCAGGCAGATCACCCCATGCTCCGCGCCCATGCGGAATGCGCCGGCGACGCCGGGACGCCAGTGGAAGAGGAAGAACTGCAGGGGCGAACGGCAATTGCGCAGGCAGGCGTCCTTAACCGGGAGCCACTGGTAAACACCGGCGACTATCAGTAGGCCACCGCTCATGACCGCGCTGGCCGATGCCATGGCCGGGGTAAGCAACCGGAGGGCCTCCAGCAGACCATGGAGGATGGTGGCCGCCAGGCTGAACGCCGTCCACACCGCCAGATATCCGGTAGCGAACACCCAGGTCACGGGCAGGACCGGCCTGTCCTCTCGGGCCATGGACGCGTAAAGAAGTATCGCCGGTGTGGCGCTTGGCAGCATCATGCCCACCATCATCACCGACCACATGACGAAGGTGAGCAGGAAAGTGCCGACCGACCAAGGGGGCGGAGTCGCCATGCCGGCCATGGCCATGCCGCCGTCGGACATGGACACCATCCGGCCTGCGTCGATCCAGAGATAGATCCACGCCAGCAGACTGACGCCGACGAGACCCGCCGCAGCGGCGAACCGCCCGTGACGCGGGTTAACGGGATCGACGCCGCCGGTCATCCGACCGCCCCGCCCTCCGCCGTCAGGCCGCCCAGCTAAACGGTGCGAAGTGGCCGTTCCGTGTGCCGCTGGTGTCGTCCCAATCCACGCCGAAGGCATGGAAATGGCTCACCTGGGCATTGGCGAGGGCCAGGCGCGGGGTCACGGGGTGAGCGGTGTTTTCCAGGTAGATCGGCTCGCCCTCCTTCGAGGCGCTCGGTACGCCGACCGCGGACTGCTC